>JASFKQ010000087.1:0-14065 GCA_050118555.1 Lysobacterales bacterium | reverse complement strand
TCGCCCCCGATTCAACGGTCGAAACGTTTGCCGCCCTCCGGCTGGAAGTCGATTCATGGCGCTGGGAAGGCGTCCCGTTCCTGATCCGAACCGGCAAGTGCCTTCCCGTATCAGCCACGGAGGTGACCGTGCAACTTCGCCGCCCGCCGCTCAGCCGCCTCACGGCCGGTGGCGGCAACCACTTCCGGCTCCGCCTGGACCCCGACCTCGACATCGCCCTCGGCGCCCGGGTGAAAAGACCGGGTGACGCCATGAAGGGCGAGCCGACCGAGCTGTCGCTGGTCAGCCAGCCCCGCGGTGACGATATGAGCGCTTACGAACGTCTGCTGGGCGATGCGATGTCCGGGGACACGACCCTGTTCGCGCGCCAGGACGGCGTGGAGGCCGCCTGGGCGATCGTGGACCCGGTTCTCGGGGATGCAACGCCCGTCGAGGAATACGAGCCCGGCAGCTGGGGCCCGCCCAACGCCGCGCGGCTGGCCGCCAAAGCCGGCGGGTGGATTGCGCCCGGAGGTGGAGCATGAACGTCCTGGCTATCGACGTCGGCGGGAACCACGTCAAGTTGATGACCTCGAGGGAGCGCGAACGGCGCAAATTCGACTCGGGGCCCGACCTCGATCCCGAACGGATGGTGCGGGAAGTGAACGAATGTACGGCCGACTGGTCGATCGACGCCATTTCCATCGGCTACCCCGGAGTCGTGGTGCACGGCCGTATCGTCGCCGAACCCAAGAACCTCGGCACAGGTTGGGTCGGCTTCGATTTCGGCAAAGCCTTCGATCGCCCCATCCGGCTGGTCAACGACGCCGCCATGCAGGCGCTGGGCAGCTACGAGGGCGGTCGCATGCTGTTTCTCGGCCTGGGCACGGGCCTCGGTTCGGCCATGATCGTGAACGGTGTGCTCGAACCCATGGAACTGGCCCACCTTCCCTACCGCAGGGGCCGTACCTACGAGGAATATCTCGGTGACGCCGGGCTCGAGCGCCTGGGCCGGAAGCGATGGCGCGAACACGTCTGGAAGGTCGTGGACCTCCTGCGGCACGCGCTCGAAGCCGAGGAGGTCGTAATTGGCGGCGGCAACGTGAAAAGACTCGACGAAATGCCGCCAGGCGTCCGTGCCGGCGACAACGCCAACGCCTTCACGGGCGGTTTCCGGCTGTGGCAGGATGCGGGGAACAGTAATCGGGAGAATACAGGATGAAAATTGGAATGATCGGCCTGGGCCGCATGGGCGGCGACATGGTGCGCCGCCTGATGAAGGCCGGGCACGAATGCGTCGTCTACGACCACTCGTCGAGCGCCGTCGAGGCGCTGGCGCAGGAAGGCGCGCAGCCGGCCGGCTCGCCGCAGGAACTGGTGGACGGGCTGGAATCCCCCAGAGCCATCTGGATGATGGTGCCGGCGGCGGTGGTGGACAAGGTGATCGACGACCTCGAACCTCTGCTGCGCGAAGGTGACACGGTCATAGACGGGGGAAATTCCTATTACGTCGACGACCTCCGGCGCGCGAAGAAGCTCGCGGGGCGCGGAATCCACTATGTCGACGTCGGCACCAGCGGAGGCGTCTGGGGCCTCGAGCGTGGCTATTGCCAAATGATCGGTGGCGAAGACGGCCCGGTCGGTCGGCTGGAACCCATATTCGACGCATTGGCGCCAGCGATGGACAGCGTGCCCAGGACCCCGGGGCGACAAGGTGCGGCAAGCCAGGCGGAAAATGGCTATCTGCATTGTGGCGGGTCCGGCGCGGGCCATTTCGTGAAAATGGTCCACAACGGGATTGAATACGGCCTGATGGCGGCGTATGCGGAAGGGCTCAACATCCTGCGGCACGCCGATGCCGGGAACCACCAGCAGGAAGACGATGCCGAGACCACGCCCATGCGCGATCCCGAACTCTATTCCTACGACCTCGATGTTGCCGAAATCGCCGAAGTCTGGCGGCGCGGTAGCGTTATCGGCTCGTGGCTCCTCGACCTGACCGCGGGCGCGCTGCGGAAAGACCCGCAACTGGACAGCTTTGCCGGCCGCGTCTCGGACTCCGGGGAGGGGCGCTGGACCGTGAAAGCCGCGGTGGACGAAGGGGCGCCAGCGCCGGTGCTGAGCGCGGCGCTCTACCAACGTTTCTCGTCCCGCGGTGCATCGGATTTTGCAGACAGGGTGCTCTCGGCGATGCGCAGCGAATTCGGCGGCCACGCCGAAAAGGACTGAAGCAAGGGCCACGACCCGTGGCGGGTCCGCGTGTTACGCTGCCGATGTACCGGGAGTGTCACTATGAGGACGTGGGCTGATTGCACGGCGCCGGGTTGGGGCACATGAGCGGCGCGAAGACTGTTGGTGCCTCCAAAGCCCCGGTGGAAGAGGCGCGTCACCGTTCCCGTCGGCGGCTCCAGCGGCTCGTCGGCGCGATCGCCAGCGCGGTCGTACTGGCTGCGGCGTTCTGGGTCCTGCACCGCGAAATCGCCGAGCTGAAGCCCCGGGAGATTCTCGCGCAAGCCCGATCGCTTCCCCTGGCGAGCCTGTTGGCATCCGTCGGCTTCACCGTTTGCGGCTACCTCGTGCTCACGCTGTACGACACCATGGCGCTGCGCTACGTACGGCATCCGCTCGCGTATCGCCATACCGCCCGCACCGCGTTCATGGCCTTCGCCGTCGCCCACAACGTCGGCGTCGCCGCCCTCTCCGGCGGATCGATCAGGTACCGGATATACTCCCTTTTCGGTCTGTCCGGCGGCGAAATCGGTCGGGCCATCGTGTTCATTTCGGCGACGTTCGCACTGGGCGCCTCCCTGCTGCTGGGACTGGCCATCCTCTTCGCTTCCCCGGACGAGATGAGTCTTCTGCGGTTCTCTCCGGCCATCCTGGATGCACTGGGAATCGTGCTGCTGGCGGTTCCGTTCGTGTATCTACTGGCGACGGTGTTCGTGCGGGCGCCGATCTCGCTGGGTACGTGGAAGATCCCGTTGCCGTCACCAGGGATCGGCACGGGGCAGTTGCTCGTGTCCGTGGCCGACCTGTCGCTCGCTGCAGCGGTGCTCTACATCCTGCTGGAACCCGTATCGCCGGTTGGATTCCTGCCTTTCCTCGGAATCTACCTCGTCGCGATCGCAGCCGGCTTGCTGAGTAACGTGCCAGGCGGCATCGGCGTGTTCGAAGCCGTGCTACTGCTTATGCTGCCCGGCGTCGATCGCGGAACACTGCTGGGGACCGTACTGGTCTACCGCCTCGTGTACTACGTCGCGCCCCTGGCGCTGACGCTCCTGATGCTGGCCGCCAACGAGTTGAAGATACATCGGGCCCTGCTGGAATCCTCGACCAGGAAGGCCGCGCAATGGGTCACGGCGGCTGCGCCACAACTCATCGGCCTCGCGGTATTCCTGGCGGGTACGGTGCTGCTGGTGTCCGGTGCCACGCCGGCCATCGGGGACCGTCTGAACCTCCTGGCCAGGTTCATTCCACTGCCCTTGCTCGAAATCTCACACCTCGCCGGAAGCGTGGTGGGCGTCGGGCTGCTGGTGCTGGCGCGCGGCCTGTTCCGCCGTCTTCACAGCGCCTGGCTGCTCGCCGCCGCGCTGCTGGCCGCCGGCATCTTCGCCTCGCTGGTCAAGGGCCTCGACTACGAGGAGGCCCTGGTTCTGCTCGCGGTACTGGCATTGCTGCTGTTGTCCCGCGACGAATTCTATCGCCGCGGCGCAGTCATGGCCCAGTCGTATACACCCGGCTGGGTCGCGGCCATCGTATTGGGCATCTGCTTCGCCGTTTGGGTGGGCTTTGTCAGTTATCGGCACGTACCGTACTCGCAGGAACTGTGGTGGCAGTTCGCGCTCCATTCCGATGCTCCCCGCATGTTGCGCGCCAGCCTGGTGGCGGGACTGGCCGCGGCCAGCCTCGCATTCTGGAAACTGCTGCGATCGGGCCGCCCGGTCGAGCCGGCGGAGGCCTCGGACTTCGACCCGGAGCGAATAAGAGCCGTGATCGCAAGAGCCGGACATTCCTCGTCCAACGCGGCTTTGATGGGGGACAAACAGTTCCTCTGGTCGCCCGGCGGCGACAGCTTCGTCATGTACCAGCAAAGCGGTGATCACTGGATCGCGCTCGGCGACCCGGTCGGCCCGGAATCCGACCGGGAAGAACTGGTGTGGAGTTTCAGGGAACTCGCCGACCGCAACGACGGGCGACCGGTTTTTTATGAAGTACCGGAAGAGTCCCTGCCCCTTTACGTCGACATGGGCCTCACGCTGGCGAAACTCGGCGAGGAAGCCTGGGTTCCGCTTGGTGATTTCTCACTCGAGGGCAGCAAGTTCGCCAGGTTCCGCCAGGCGATCAACCGCGCGCACCGGGAAGGTCTCCAGTTCGAGCTCGTGCCGCGGGGCGAAATCAGCCGCATCCTGCCCGCGTTGCGTGCCGTTTCGGATGACTGGATCAAAGACAAGCCGGGCGCTGAAAAGGGCTTCTCGCTGGGGGCGTTCTCGGAAGCTTATGTCGCGAACTTCGACTGCGCGGTGGCGCGCCTGGATGGCGAAATCGTCGCTTTCTCCAACCTGTGGGCCGCCGCAGCTGCGGGCGAACTCTCGGTCGACCTGATGCGCTACGACGAGCGGGCGCCGAAAGGCGTCATGGATTACCTGTTCTCGGAACTCATGCTCTGGGGCAAGGACAACGGGTTCAGTTGGTTCAATCTGGGAATGGCTCCGCTCTCGGGCCTCGATGCACATGAATTGGCGCCGCTCTGGCACAAGCTCGGCAACCTCGTGTTCCGGCACGGCGACGCCTTTTACAACTTCGAAGGGCTGCGGCATTACAAGCAAAAGTTCGATCCCGAATGGCGTGCCCGTTACATCGCCTGTCGCGGCGGCGTGCTGGGCCTGCCGCGCGCGCTGCTGGAATCGTCCAGGCTCATCTCGGGGGGTGTGAGCGGAATCCTGCAGATATAGGAAAAACTCTTGGTTAAAAAGACAGTCAAAAGATCTGGGTCAAATTCACCGGTGCAGCGGGCCCGCGCCCGCAAGGAGTCCCAACCATGACGTCCCTGCCCATTCGCATCTTTCTGGTCTGCGCCGCGCTGGCGCTGATCCCGCAGAGCGCCAGCGCAAAACAGCTGATCGCCGAATTCTCGGGCCAGTCCAGCGATACCACCCGGGAATTCGAAGTCCAGGCGCCCTGGATCATCGACTGGTTGGTCGCCGGGGAACCGGCCAAGTTCGACGCCGTCGACGTCTCGCTTTACAACGCGAAGACCGGGGGTTTCGAGGGCGTGGTGCTGAAGGCCAAGTCGGCCGGCGACGGCGTGCGGCTGTTCAAACAGAGCGGCCGGTACTACATGCGCGTCAACGCCTCGATGATGAACTGGCATCTCAGAGTCTTCCACCTTACCGAGGATGAAGCCAAGGCGTACAAGCCCAAATCCGACAGCATCCTGGATCGTTAACAAACCCGAGTGGGTGCAACTTGCGGGCTAGAACAAACCCTCGATCTCGCGCTTGCTGTTGACCTGGATGTTCTCGGATGACGGCTTGCGCGGGAGACCCGGCATGGTCATGATTGCGCCGCAGATGACCACCACGAACTCGGCGCCCGCCGCCAGGCGAACCTCCCGGATGGGGACATCATGCCCGGTGGGCGCCCCCATCAGCAGCGGGTCCGTCGAGAAACTGTATTGGGTCTTGGCCATGCAGATCGGAAAATGGCCGTAGCCGAGTTCCTCGAGGCGGGCAAACTGAGCCCGAACCTTCTTGTCGGCGATGATGTCTTCGGCGCCGTAGATGGTCCGGGCAATGTGACGCGCCTTGTCCCACAGGCCCATGTCATCATCATAGAGGGGGCGAAACTGCGAACGGCGGTGATGGATCAGGTCCACGACGTGTTCGGCCAGCGTTTCGGCCCCTTCGCCTCCGTGCGCCCAGTGCGAGGAAACGCTGCAATCCACCCCAAGATCGGCGCAGAAAGAACGGATGGCCTCGTGCTCAGCCGGCGTGTCCGCGACAAAGTGGTTGATGGCGACCGCCACGGGCACGCCGAAATGCCCGAGGTTGCGGATGTGTCGGCCGAGGTTCCTGCAACCCTTGCGCACGGCTTCCACGTTTTCCTCGCCGAGCTGGTCCTTTGCCACCCCGCCGTGCATTTTCAATGCCTTCACGGTCGCGACCAGCACCACCGCGTCCGGCGTCAGTCCCGCCTTGCGGCACTTGATGTCGAAGAACTTTTCCGCGCCGAGATCGGCGCCGAAACCCGCCTCGGTAACGACGTAATCGGAGAGTTTGAGCGCCGTTTTCGTCGCCATGACGGAGTTGCAGCCGTGGGCGATGTTGGCGAAGGGCCCGCCGTGCATCAGCGCGGGGTTGTTTTCGATGGTCTGCACCAGGTTGGGCTGCAGAGCATCCAGCAGCAAAGCCGTCATTGCGCCGGCGACGTTGAGTTGCTCGACGGTGACGGGTTGCAGATCGCGCGTCTGCCCGATGACGATCTTGCCAATCCTCTCCCGAAGGTCGTCCAGGTCTTTCGCCAGGCAAAAGATCGCCATGATCTCAGAGGCCACGGTAATGTCGAACCCGGCTTCCCGGGGGATGCCGTTGCCGGGTCCGCCGAGACCGCTCGTAACCTGGCGCAGGGCGCGGTCGTTCATATCGATCACTCGCCGCCACGTCACCCGGCGCGGGTCGATGTTGAGTGAGTTTTCCCAGTGGATGTGGTTGTCGATCACCGCGGAAAGGAGGTTGTGCGCGGCGCCGATCGCGTGGAAATCACCCGTGAAGTGTAGATTGATGTCCGTCATCGGGACGACCTGGGCGTAACCGCCGCCGGCCGCGCCGCCTTTCATCCCGAAGCACGGACCCAGGCTGGGTTCGCGCAGGCAGATGATGGCTTTCTTGCCGATCCGGTTCAGCCCATCACCGAGCCCAACAGTGGTGGTGGTCTTGCCCTCGCCGGCCGGTGTCGGTGAGATCGCGGTCACCAGGATCAGTTTGCCGTCGGGCCTGCCCTTCAGGCTTTCCAGGAAGTCGTAGCCGATCTTGGCCTTGTCGTGGCCGTAGGGAATCAGGTTGGCGGCCGGGATGCCCAGGCCGGCGGCAACGTCGGCGATGGGCAATTTACGCGCGGCGATCGCGATTTCGGAATCGGAAGGATAGCGTGTCATCGGTGTATGGTTTCTGTTTTTGGGGACCCCCAAAATACAGCCTCACGGATTTCCAGCCAAGCACCGGCTTCATCGAAGGGATGCGTGTCAGCCCGCAAATTCCGCCATTTGCGTCTCGCCGGTCATCTGCTGTTACGATACCGGGCAGCGGCAAACGTGATCCGGCTCGCCTGGCACGGGACGATGCGTGCAAAGAGGCACGAATTCCATGTCGACTGCCGGCCGCCCGGATTCATTACAGCGAGGTTCACCCGATGCAATCCCCCATGAATGGCCTGAAACTGGCGCTGGGCGAAGGCCGCTCGCAGACCGGGCTCTGGATGGCGCTGGCCGATCCCTATGCGGCGGAATTGTGCGCCGGCAGCGGCTTCGACTGGCTGGCCATCGACGCCGAGCATGCGCCGAACGACCTGAGGTCCATCCTGGCGACGCTTCAGGCGCTCGCGGCTTACCCGGTCCACCCGGTCGTGCGCCTGCCGCACCACAGCCCTGCACTGATCAAGCAGGTGTTGGAACTGGGCGCCAGGAACCTGATGTTGCCGATGGTTGAGAGCGCTGAACAGGCGCGGGAACTGGTGCGGGCAACGCGTTACCCGCCGGAGGGGATTCGGGGCATGGGCAGCGCGCTCGGACGGTCGTCGCGCTGGAACCGCTATTCCGACTACCTACAGACCGCGAATGGCGAGGTCTGCCTGATCGTGCAGGTGGAAAGCCACCAGGTCCTGCCGCACATCGACGAGATCGCCGCGGTGGAGGGTGTCGACTGCGTGTTCATCGGCCCGGCCGACCTCGCCGCGTCAATGGGTTACCGGACCGAGCCCGACCACCCGGAGGTGCGCGAGGCCGTCGCGCATGCGATCGCCACGATCGCCCGCAGCGGGAAAGCGCCCGGCGTGCTGTGCACCGACGAACCGCTCGCACACCAATACCTCGAAGGCGGCGCGCAACTCATTGCCGTGGGTGTGGACACCGGTCTCCTCGTCCAGGCCGCGGATCGACTGGCCGGGAAGTTTCGCGGAGCCTGACAAAGAAAAAACGAAAAAAGGGGTCGGATCCAATTTTCTAAAAAAGGGGTCGGATCCAATTTTCGCGAAGGAAAATTGGATCCGACCCCTTTTTTAGACCCCTTTTTTACTTTTTTACATTTCTTACTTCATCACCAGCAGCAACCACACGTTGGCGATCGCGACCGTAATCAGCATCGGGACAAAGGCCATCCGGAAGTACTCCATGAAGGTAATCGGGTAGCCCGCTTTTTCCGCCATCCCGACGGTCACCACGTTCGCGCTGGCGCCGATGATCGTGCCGTTACCGCCCAGGCAGGCGCCAAGCGCCAGCGCCCACCACAACACGCCGTTCTCCGCCCCCGGGATGGTCCCCGTCAGGTAGGCCACGACGGGCAGCATGGTCGCGGTGAACGGGATGTTGTCGATGATGGCCGAGAAGATCGCTGAAACCCACAGGATCATGATGATCGCGATTTCCAGTGAACCGCCCGACATCTCCCGCACCCACTCCGCGATGATCTGAATGATCCCGGTTTCTTCGGCACCCCCGACGACGATGAAAAGCATCATGAAGAAGATCAGCGTCGGCCACTCAACTTCCTTTTCGACCATGTCGACGATGTACACCTTGCTGATCACGAGCAGAATGGCGGCGCCCGCCATTGCCGCAACGCTGGGTTCCATGCCAAGGGCGCCGTGTACGACGAACAGAAAGATGGTGATCGCCAATACGATGCCACACTTGATCAGAAGTCGGGGATCCTTGATTCGGTATTCCTGTCTCAGGCGCTCGATCATGGCCGGCACATCGTCGACCCGCGCAGCCATGTAGCTCGAACGGAACCACAGCAGGTAGTAAACAGTGGACGCAGCGAGACCGATCAGGCAGACGAGCGCCAAGTGCTGAACGAAATCCATGAAGGACAATCCGGCATAGGATCCGACCATGATGTTCGGGGGGTCGCCGATCAGTGTCGCCGTACCGCCGACGTTGGACGCGAACACTTCGGGCACCAGCATCACGACGGGGTTCAGCTTGAGTGCGACGCAGATCTCGATCGTCACCGGGATCAGGAGCAACATCGTGGTGACATTGTCGAGCAGCGCGGAAACGACGGCGGTGACCACCATCAGCAGCGTGGTGAGCATGAAAATATTGCCGCGAGCGATCTGGAAGGACTTGTAGGCCATCCACTGGAACACGCCGGTTCGTCGCGTCACACCAACGATGATCATCATCGCCATGAGCAGGAAGATCACGTTCTGATCGATGGCGCCCATCGCATCCTCGAAGCTGATGATTCGGTAGGACGGATCGAAGGCACCCAGCGTATAACTGATGAAGAGGATCAACGAGGCCCCGACGAGCGCCGCCAGTGTGCGATGCAGCAGATCGAAAGCGATGAACACGTAAACGCCCAACAGCACCGCGGCGGCGATCCAGAAAGCGGGGGTCAGTGCGCGCGCGAGGGTGGTGCTGAAATGCGCCACGTACACATGGTTGCCTGTGCCGTCGACTTGCTCACGCACGACATTGTCCAGAGTGATCATGTCGGTCGCGGCATAGGAGGGCCGCCTCACTTTCACCTCCACGCGGCCTCCGGGGAGGGTGCCTCGCGGCAGGGCGATCTCGGCTTCGTAAATCCCTTCCGCGGAAGTCGTCGGTTGCTCTTCCACTTCGATTTTCCGGCCGTCGACGAAGAACTCGAATTCGGCCTCTTTCACCGGGCTGCCCTGTGAATTGGTGATGGTGCCGAACACCAGCAACACGTCAGAAGGCTCGGAAACCGGCTCGTCGGCCCGAACCTCCGTTACAGCGGCCAGCGCAACGAACAGAACGACACAGGCGATCAAGTGGGTCAGGAATCGCACCTTGATTTCTCCCGGATTCGCAGATGGGTAGCGGCCAGCCCCCCATGGCTAACCGGGGCGGCTCGTCATCGATTGTCGGTTCCGCGTCCGCATAACGCAAGTCCGGCGAATGGCGCCCACATCGAAGCTGACGCGACGACGACGGCGCAAACGTGCAAAAAAATGTCGCGTTCGGAAAAGCAGACGCCGCGCGCCTGTAACACACTGACCGTGCGCCCGTCCGCGCGGGGACAGGGCGACTGTTAGCGTTAGTGAGGCCCTGAACTCCGAGCGATCTGCCCCGGACCGGCCGCGCCCCTTCGACGGCACACGCTCCCCGACGGAGCCGCGCTGAAATGAGCGGAAGAAATGGACGCAGAAACGGCGGCGGCCGCACCGCGAAACTCCTCGCGCGCCAGGCCCAGCAATGGAATCACCGGGCTTTCTTCGACCGCAGGATCCCCTACTTCGAACTGCTTGGCGAGGAGGCCCTCGAACTGATCGAAAACCAGGCCGACACGGTGCTGGAGGAGATTGGCGTCGAGTTCCGGGATTTTCCCGAGGCACTGCAACACCTGAAGGAGGCGGGTGCGGACGTGACCGGACAGCGCGTTCGCTTCCCGCGGGGCATGTGCCGCTCGATCGTGCAGTCCTCGGCGCCCACGGAGTACATCCAGTACGCAAGAAACCCCGAGCACAACGTGAAAATCGGGGGGGATCACATGGTATTCGCCCCGGCCTACGGCTCGCCGTTCGTACACGACCTGGACCGTGGCAGACGCTACGCGACGCTCGAGGATTTCCGCAATTTCGTCAAACTGACCTACCTTTCGCCAGTGCTGCATCATTCCGGAGGCACGGTGTGCGAGCCGGTCGACATCCCGGTGGAGCAGCGCCACCTGGACATGGTCTACAGCCATCTCCGGTACAGCGACAAACCTTTCATGGGCTCGGTGACGCATCCGGACCGTGCGCTGGATTCGATCGAAATGGCGAAACTCGTCTTCGGGGATGCCTTTGTCGAAGAGCACGCGGTCATGACCAGCCTGATCAATGCGAACTCGCCGCTGGTATTCGACGGCACCATGCTGGGTGCGGCGACCGTCTACGCACAACACAACCAGGCCACGCTGATCTCGCCGTTCATCCTGGCCGGCGCCATGTCGCCGGTGACGGTGGCCGGCACCTCCATCCAGATACTGGCCGAGGCCCTGGCCGGCATGACCTACATCCAGCTGGTCAGGCCAGGCGCCCCGGTGGTCTTCGGCACCTTCGCCGCCACGGCGTCCATGCTCACCGGCGCACCCACCTTCGGCACGCCGGAGGCCAGCATGGTCATGTACATCTGTGCTTCGCTGGCACGCCGGCTGGGCGTGCCGTTCCGCAGCGGCGGCGCACTGACCTCTTCGAAAATCCCCGATGCGCAGGCCGCCTGCGAATCGGCGGTCACGCTGCAGGCCGCCGCCCTGGCGGGCGTGAACTTCAGTCTGCACTCGGCTGGCTGGCTGGAAAGCGGTCTCGCCATCGGCTACGAGAAGTTCGTGATGGACATCGACCAGATCAACATGCTGGGCATGTTGCTCAAGGGTGTTGATCTCAGCGACAACGGCCAGGCCATGGATGCCCTGCGCGAAGTGGGCCCGGGAGCCCACTTCCTGGGCGCGACGCATACTCGGGCCAATTTCGAATCGGCGTTCTGCCGGCAGATCGTGTCGGACAGCAACAGCTTCGAGCAGTGGCAACAGGAAGGCTCGCAGGACATGGCGACACGGGCCAACACGACCTGGAAGATGATGTTGGAGAATTACGAGCAGCCGCCCCTGGACCCCTCCATCGACGAAGCGCTGCAGGACTATATGGCGCGCCGCAAGGCCCAGGCGGGGGGGCTGGCGGCCTGAGATCCGTTTTCCGGCGCCTTCAGTGCGACCGGCGAGGTAGTTTACAGTAGAAAAGGCGTCCACCCACAGCGGGTGGTCACGCATTGCGCGAGGTGCACGGCATGAAAACAGAGGCTAAAGCCGTCGTGATCGGTGGCGGCATCGTGGGTGTCAGCACGCTCTACCACCTGGCCCGCAAGGGCTGGGGGGACGAGATCGTGTTGCTCGAAAAAGGGGAACTGACCTCCGGTTCCACTTGGCATGCCGCCGGCCTGCTGCCGCTGTTCAACATGAGTTACAGCGTGGGCCAGCTGCATCGCTACTCTGTGGAGCTGTACCAGCAACTGGAGGCCGAAACGGGCCAGGACGTGGGCTTTCGCAAGGTCGGCAACCTCCGGCTCGCGATGAATCGCGACCGGATGGACGAATACCACCAGTACGCCGCCACCGCGAAAACCATCGGCGTCAACGTCCGCTTCCTGACCCCGGAAGAGGTCGGCGAGCTATGGCCGATGTGCGTCACGGACGGCCTGGTGGGCGCCATACTGCACCCCGACGACGGCTATATCCAACCGGCCGATCTGACCCAGGCGCTGGCCCGGGGTGCGCGCGCCCGGGGCGCCACGATCCACCGCAACACCACGGTGCTCGGCATAGAGCAGACCGACTCCGGCCGCTGGCGGGTTGTCACGCCCGATGGCGAAATCCACTGCGAGCACGTCGTGTCCGCCACCGGCAATTACGCGCGCCGAACCGGCGCCATGGTCGGCCTGGACATCCCCGTGATGCCGGTGCAGCACCAGTTCATCGTCACCGAACCGCACCCGGAGCTGGCGGCCCGCCGCGCCCGTGGTGAACCCGAAATGGCGGTGCTGCGGGAATCGGACGGCTCCTGGTACCTGCGCGAAGAAAACGGCGGCTTCATCCTGGGCCCGTACGAGAAAGGGGCGCCGTGCTGTTATGTCGACGGTCCGAAACCGGACGCCGAATACGAACTGTTCCAGGAAGACATCGACCGCCTGGTCCCACATATCGAGGCGGCGATCGCCAGGGTGCCCGCCTTCGGCGAGGTCGGCTTCAAGAAGGTCTACAACGGCGCCATCGCCTACACACCCGACGGCAACCCGATCGTCGGCCCGGCCTGGGGCCTGGACAACTTCTGGCTCAACGAGGGCCACAGTTTCGGCATCACCGCCGCCGGCGGAGCCGGCTGGCAGCTGGCGGAATGGATCGTCGACGGCGAGCCCACCGTCGACATGCTGGGCGTGGAGCCCCGCCGCTTCGGGGATTACGTGAGCAAGGCCTATCTCATGGCCAAGAACGAGGAAGCCTACGCCAGCGTCTTCACCGTCCACTTCCCGGACGAGGAACGTCCCGCGGGCCGGCCGTTGCGTACCGCGCCGTGCTACGGGCGGATGAAGGACCGCGGCGCGGTGTTCGGCCAGAAGTTCGGCTGGGAGCGGCCCAACTGGTTCGCCACGGACGGCATGGCGGCCGAGGACGACTGGTCATTCCGGCGTTCCCGCTGGTTCGAAGCGGTGCGCCACGAAGTGGACAACGTGACGAACCGGGTCGGCTTGCTGGACATGACCTCCTTCGCCAAGTGTCGGCTGTCCGGACCCGGCGCCGAGGCCTTTCTGGACGGCTTTGTCGCCAACCGCCTGCCGGCGAAGGTGGGCGGCATCGCACTGTGCCACGCGCTGTCTCCGGGGGGCGGCATCCACTCTGAATTCACGATTTGTCGCGAATCCGCCGACAGCTTCTACCTCGTCTCTGCAGGCGCCTGGCAGCGCCTGGACCACGATTACCTGCTGCGACAGCTGCGCCGCTTCACGGACGGCGACCGTTCCGTGCAATTCACGCAGCTGAGCGGCGCACTGGGCGTGCTGGTGCTGGCCGGTCCGCAGGCGCGCACGCTGCTCGGGCGCGTGACGGACGCCGACTGCTCGGACGCGGCCTTCCCCTGGCTGAGCGCACGCGAGATCGTCGTCGGCATGGCGCCGGTGAAAGCCATGCGCGTGAACTACGTCGGGGAACTGGGCTGGGAACTGCATCACCCGCTGGAGTACCAGAACCACATTTTCGACGCATTGTTCGAAGCCGGCAGCGACCTGGGTCTTCAACCGTTCGGCATCCGCGCCATGGACTCGATGCGATTCGAAAAATCCTACCGGATGGTGGGCACGGAAATGTCCATC
>JASFKQ010000086.1:0-14084 GCA_050118555.1 Lysobacterales bacterium | reverse complement strand
CGGCCAATGAAACCAAATCTGACTTTGGAAGGATGAGACGCGACGTGAGCCTGGACTTCCCATTTCACATTGATCCACGGGGGCGCAGCGCCGAGGTGAGTGGCGAGGAACACATCCGCGACATGATCGAGCAGGTGATGTTCACCCATCCCGGCGAGCGCGTGAACCGGCCTGATTTCGGCTGCGGCCTGCTGCAGTTGGTATTTGCGCCCAACAGCGACACGCTCACCGCTGCCGTGCACGCCACGGTGCAAGGGGCGCTGCAGCAGTGGCTGGGCGATCTGATCGAGGTGGACAGCGTGGACGTACAGAACGACGACGCCGAGTTGCATGTGAGCGTGCGCTACCGGGTCCGGCACGAGCAGGAACAGCAGCTCGCCGTCTTCAGCCGGAGCGCGGCATGAAACGCCAATACCGCAGTGACAACCCGCGCCGCCTGCAGCTGTTGCGGGACCTGACGCCGCCGACCTTGAATGGCATCGAGTATCTCGAGATTGACTCGGCGGACCAGCGCACGTTGCGCATCGTCTGCGTAAACACCAAGGGGATGGAACTGAGTAAAGCCAATTGCCGCATCGAGGGTGGTGTGCGCGTCACGGGCATCAGCGTGGAGACCATCAGCATCACCGACAACGTGATTACGGTCACCGTGAACGCGGCCGGCGACTTTTCCTGGTACACCTTCGCCCTGGTGAACCCGACGGCGCCTGAAGACACGGCGACGGATTTCGACCCGGTGCTCGACAGCATTCGCTTCAGTTTCAAGGCCGAGTGCCCGTCAGAGTTCGATTGCGCCGAAAACCTGCGATGCCCACCGGAGTTTCCCGCCGAACCGTTGCCGGATTATCTGGCCAAGGACTACGACAGCTTCCGCGGCCTGATGCTGGACCGCATGGGCCAACTCATTCCCGATTTCCACGAGGACAATCCAGCCGATTTCTCCGTTGCCCTGGTGGAGCTTCTGGCCTACGTCGGCGATCAGCTCAGCTACTACCAGGACGCTGTCGCCACCGAAGCCTATCTGGGTACGGCGCGGCGCCGCACCAGCCTGCGACGGCACGCGCGCCTGCTGGACTACGCGATGCATGATGGCTGCAACAGCCGCGTCTACGCCGCCATCAGCATCGACGCCGCGGCGGACGGTCAGATGCTACCGGCACGCACCAGTCTGCTGACCCGTACCGGCGACGGCAAGGCCGTCGCCAAGAGCGCCACCCTGGAACGGTTGCCCGATGGCCACACCCTGGTATTCGAAACCATGCACGCCCTGCGCCTGCAGTCCTCCCACAACCGCATCGCTATCCACGACTGGGGCGATCCGCATTTCTGTCTGGGCCGGGGCGCGACAGCTGCGGCGCTGGTGGACGATCCGGCGCTAAACCTCGAAGCCGGAATGGTGCTGATACTGGAAGAGGTGCTGAGCCCCACCACCGGCCTGAAGGAAGACACCGATACCAGCCATCGTCACGCCGTACGGCTGGATACGGTAGAGGCCGGCACCGACCCTCTGACCAACACACCGTTGCAGCTGGTCACCTGGCATCTCGAGGACGCGCTGCCGTTTCCACTGTGCGTAAGCGCTGAATTCAACGTGGGCGGTAGCATCGAAATCCGACCTATCGCCGTGGCTCGTGGCAACGTGGTGCTGGCCGACCACGGCCAGACCCGCGCCTACGAATCCATGCTCCCGCCTCAGGTGCCCGCGGTGGGGGCTGCTGACTATCGCCCCCAGCTGCGCGAAACCGGCATCGCTTTCGCCGTGCCTTACAGCCACGCCGTAGCACTGGCGCGGGGCTGGTCCGCCAGAGAGGCATTGGCGCAGGACCCGCACCGGGCGCTGCCCGCCAATATGGCACTTCATCCCGACGACCCGGCCCAGTTCGGCGAACAGCCCCTGACCGGCAGCTTGCCATGGACGCCCCAGCGCGACCTGCTTGGCAGCGATCGTTTCGCCCGGGAATTCGTGCTGGAGACCGAGCATGACGCCAGTGCCCGTTTGCGCTTTGGAGACAACCAGCTGGGCATGGCGCCGGAACCTGGCACGCGGCTGCTGGCCAGCTACCGTCTCGGCGGCGGCCGCACGGGCAACGTCGGCGCCGAAGCGGTGACCCGTGTCGTCACCGAAAACGCCGCGATCAAACCGCACATCACCGGCGTCCGCAACCCCATGCCCGCCATTGGAGGGACCGACCCGGAGACGGCCGATTCTATCAAGCTGTTCGCGCCGGAGGCCTTTCGCACCCAGGAACGCGCTGTCACCGAAGCCGATTATGCCGAGATGGCCGAAAGACATCCCGACGTGCAGCGGGCCGCGGCGCGCCTGCATTGGACCGGCAGCTGGTACACCATGTACATCAGCGTCGACCGCCGCGGTGGCAAGCCGCTGGATGCGACCTTTCGCAAAAACATCCTGGCGTTCCTGGAGCGCTACCGCCTGGCCGGCTACGACCTCGATCTCAACGACCCTATCTACGTGCCGCTGGATATCGAACTGCAGGTGTGCGTGCTGCCCGGTTTCTTTGCCGCTGATGTGAAACAGGAATTGCTGCGCAAGTTCAGCAGCGGCAGCGACGACTTCGGCGTACCCGCCTTCTTCAACCCGGACAACTTCAGCTTCGGCGACCCACTGGCCTTGTCGCGGCTGGTGCGGACCGCGCTGTCCGTCACCGGCGTGGCATCCGTAAGCGTGGCGAAGTTCCAGCGCTGGGGCAAGGCTGCCAATGAAGAGATCGAAAACGGACTGATCACCGCGGAGCCGCTGGAAGTGCTGCGCCTCGACAACGACCCCAACTTTCCGGAAAACGGCAAGCTGGCGCTGGACATGCTCGGCGGGATGTAACGGAGACTGACGATGAGTGATGCCGAACACTGTGGTTGCTGCAGCGGCGTGAAGACAATGACGCCGGCCGGCGAATCCAATCCGCCCGGTGAGAACACCCTGCGCTTCCGGGTGGGCACCCACGGACGTTTCCTGCAAAGCATGCAGGCGCGAATCGCCACCGAGCCACCGCTGGCGCCGCTGACCACCCGCGCCACCGACGACCCGGCGCTGGCGCTCATGGATGCCTGGGCCTCGGTGCTTGACGTGCTGAGCTTCTACCAGGAGCGTATTGTCAACGAGGGCTTCCTGCGCACCGCCACCGAACGGCGCTCGGTGCTCGAACTGGGCCGCGCCATCGGTTACGAGCTGCGCCCCGGGGTGGCGGCGTCGACCGCGCTTGCGTTCACCCTGGAAACCACGCCCGGATCGCCCGCGGAGACACGGCTCGATGCCGGGCTGCGCGCGCAGAGCGTGCCGGCACAGGACGAGCAGCCACAGGTATTCGAAACTCTGGCAGGCATCCAGGCGCGCGCCGCCTGGAACGCGCTGGCGGTGCGGAGCCTGGAAAGGATTGCCCCGGCCATGGGCGCTTCCACCCTTTATCTGCGCGGCCTCAACACCGGTCTCGACGAAGGTGACGCCTTGCTGGTGATCGGAGATGAGCGCCGTAACGATCCGGGCAACGAGAACTGGGACTTCCGCCGCGTCCGACGTCTGCAACTGGTGCCGCCCGCCCAGCCCAGCGCCGATCAATTGGCCGGCTACACGGTCGTGACCCTGGATCGCCCCCTCGGCAGCCGGATGCCCTTTGTGCGGCCCGCCGCCGTCAACCCCAAATGCTTTGCCCTGCGCAAGCGCGCCAATTGCTTCGGCCAGACCGCGCCGGACTGGCGAGCGATGCCGATCAGCCTGCGGGCAGGCTATCTGGGCTTTGAACACGATCAGGAAACGGATGCGACCTTCGCTCTGTATCCGCAATGGCCTGGCTTCACGCTGGCGGATATTTCGGCGCCGCCCACCGAGCAAGCGACGGGTACGGGGCTGTATGTGGAGTACTTCAAGGGCGAATCGTTCGACCAACAAGTGGCCACCCGTGTCGATGCAACGGTGAACTTTGATTGGGGCAGCGGCAGTCCGCACGCCGACGTGCCGTCCGGCCACTTTTCCGCGCGCTGGAGCGGCTGGGTGGAAGCTCCAACGAGCGGCGACTATGAGTTCACGGTGCGCGCCGACGATGGTGTGCGTCTGTGGGTGGGTGGAGAGCTGCTGATCAACGAGTGGAAGCCGCAGTCGGCGACCAGCTACACCTCCAAGACCCTGCATCTGCAAGCGGGGCACAAATACGACCTGCGGCTGGAGTATTTCGAACGTACCGGTTTGGCGGTGATGGAGCTGTCATGGAATGGGCCGGGTTTTGCCACCCAGATTATCCCGCAGCAGCACCTCTATCCCCGGCAGATCCACTCGCTGTTTCTCGATACGCCCCATCCGGGCGTGGTCCCCGGCAGTTGGGTGGTGCTGTCGAGTCCCGAATATCAGGAAGTCTACGAGGTGCTGACCGCCGATGACGATGCCCGGGCGCTATTCACGCTGTCCAGCAAGTGCACGCGCTTGACGCTCAGCGGGGAACATCTGTGGGAGATGTTCAATAATCGCGTGCGCGACACCGCCGTCTACGCCGAGTCCGAGGAACTGCCCTGGGCGCAGCGGCCGCTGTCGGGCCTGCTCACGGGTCATGTGCTCAACTTGGCCACCCTGCAATCCGATCTTGCCGCGGCACAGTGGCTCGCGGTCACCGGCCTGGTACTGAGCGAGGCCGCCGGCGCACCTGCCGACAACGCTCAGGTGCGTGCGCGGCTGGAAAAACACGATGGGTTGGCAGGTGTGGAAATAGCCAAAGACGAAGAGACCGCGGCGATTTCATTCGCAGACGGCGCCCGCCATATCGTCACCCTGGAACGCCGTTCTGAAGCGGTGCAGATACGTCGCAACCTGCCCCAGGGCGCTTATACACGGCTGGAACTGGAAAGTGATCTTGAGAACGCCTACCTGCCGGTGAGCGTGCGCATCAACGCCAATGTGGCTCCCGCCAGCAATGGCGACAGCAAGCAGATGCAGGTGCAGCCGGAAATCCTGGGCGGCGGCGACGGCAGCCGGCCGTTCCAGCGCTTCACTCTGGGTCAGAAGCCGCTCACCTATGTTTCCGCCTCGACACCGTCCGGCGCCGAAAGCACGCTGGAGGTGCGCGTCGATGGCCTACGCTGGCATGAAGCGCCGCGAATCACTGCCATGCGTCCCAAGGACCGCGCCTACCTGGTGCGACGCGCGGACGACGGCACCGTCACCGTACAGTTCGGCGACGGTCAGCACGGGGCGCGCCTGCCCAGCGGGCAGACCAATGTGGAAGCGCGCTACAGGGTCGGTGTTGGCAAGGCCGGCAACGTGGACCAGGGCCAGATCAGCCAACTGCTGCAGCGTCCGCTAGGGTTGAAGGAAGTGGTTAATCCCATTCCCGCCAGCGGCGGAACGGACCCCGAGCCGCGCGACGAAGCGCGCCGCAACGCGCCGCTGACGGTCCTCACCCTGGATCGCATTGTGTCGCTGCAGGATTTTGAAGATTTCGCCGCCGCCTACACGGGCATCGGCAAGGCCCAGGCGGTCTGGCTTTGGGATGGCGAACAACGCCTGGTGCATCTCACCGTTGCTGGCGTCGACGGCGCCGACATCGATCCGACGTCGACGCTGTACAAGAACCTGGCCGACGCTATCGATGCCGTGCGTCCACCCCATCAACCCATGCAAGTGGCGCCGGGCAAGGTCCTTCGCTTTGGTTTGAGCGCCGACATTCAGGTAAAGCCGGACTACCCGCCCGACAAAGTCATCGCAGCCATACGCGCAGCACTGGCATCGACCTATGACTTCCATGCGCGCCAGTACGGCCAGTCCTTGACGGGAAGCGAAGTGCTGGCCTGCATGCAGGTGGTGGACGGCGTGGCCTGGGTGGATCTCAACAGCATGCGCTTGCACGACGGGGGCTCCACCAGCACCGTGGCTGGCCCCAACGCCCAACTGAAGGTGCGCGGCGCGCACTGGCAGAGCGGTGAAATCGTCCCGGCGCAGATTCTGTTGCTTCAACCCGGCGACGTCGAACTCACGGAGCTGACCGCATGACCATCGACGCTGAATTCCTGTTGAGCCGGCTACCGGCGTTCTACCGCCAGCGCGATGCCGAGGAAGGCGGCACGCTACGCGCGCTGCTGACGGTGATCGCAGAGCAGGGCGCTTTGCTGGAAGCGGACATCGCCAAGCTCTACGATAGTTGGTTCATCGAAACCTGTGACGAGTGGCTGGTTCCCTACATCGGCGACCTGCTGGGTGTGCGCGGTCTTTACGGAGTGGAGGGTACTCAAGCATTTGGCCAGCGTGCCTTGGTGGCCAACACCCTGCGCTTGCGCCGACGCAAGGGCACCTTGGCGGTATTGGAGGAACTGGCCTACGACACCACTGGCTGGCGGGCGCGCGCGGTGGAGTTCTTCCAGTTGCTGGAGACCACCCAGCACGTCAATCACAGGCGCCTGTTCAACCTGCGCACGCCGGATTTGCGACGCGGCACCCAACTGGAACGCATCGACGGTCCCTTCGACAAGGCTGCTCACACCCTCGAGGTGCGGCCGCTGCCGGCCGGACGCTACAACATTCCCAACATCGGCCTGTACCAGTGGCGGTTGCAGGCTTATGCGGTGCAGCGCGGCACTGCCACCAAGGTGACCAGCCGCGACGGCCTCTTCACCTTCGATCCCCTGGGCCGTTCCCTGCCCCTGTTCAACCGCCCCCGCACGGAAACGGACATCAGCCACCTGGCCGAGCCCGTAAACGTCCCCGAGCGGCTGTCGCGCCGAGTCCTCTACGACGAGCTGACCGCCTACCGCCAGTCCGTCGCCGACGGCACACCGGACCCGCGCCGCTACTTCGCCGATAGTGAAGGCGGGCCGGTGCTTCGCGTGTGGGTGGACGAGCAATTGGTGCCGACGGAGAACCTGGTCATCTGCAATCTTTCGCCGCTGCCGAATGTCAGCCCCGAGGACTGGCGCCGCCCCTCCGTCGACATCGCGGTGCAACCCGGTGACTCAGAACTCCCGCCTGTGGTCTTCCCCCGAAAACCGGGGGAGTTCCTGGTGGGTGTCGACCCGGAACTGGGGCGCATCGCACTGTCGACCGGAACCAACCCGGGCAAAGTGGAGGTGGCCTACGCCTACGGATTTCCCGGCGATATCGGCGGCGGTCCCTACGACCGACGGCCCCTGCGCCATGAAGACGACACCACAATGGGCCTGTTCAAGCCCGCGGACTTCGATCGCATAATCCGGGTACCTGCCGATCAACCCAACGTGAACGCCGCGCTGGCGCAAGTGAGTGCGGGTCAGCGCTGGCTGATCCGCATTAATAGCGATGCCACCGAACACGTGGCGGCGAATCTCGACCTCGCCAACACGCATCTGGCCATCGAGGCGACGAATCGGCGCCGGCCCGTGCTCACCGGCGACTTCAGCTTCAAGGGCAACGGCGACAGCCGCCTGAGTCTTTCAGGACTGCTGTTGGCAGGCCAGTTGAAACTGAGCGGCGCTTTGCGGCGCGTCGAGTTGCGCCACTGCACCCTGATCCCGGACGAAGGCGGTATACAACACAGCGGCACCGGCTCGGAACTGAATGTGGTGTTGATCCGCAGCATCTGTGGGCCGCTGACAGCGGACAAGGCGATCGCTGCCGCCGAACTGAACGACTGCGTGGTCGACGCGGGCGCTGCCGTCGCCTTCGATCTGCCGGATACCCGGCTGAGCCTCAATCGGTGCACCGTGTTCGGTACCGCCGCCGCGGGAGAACTGGAAGCAAGCAACAGTCTGTTCACCGAAAAGGTGGAAATCGAACGCCGTCAACAGGGCTGCGTGCGCTTCTGCTACGTCCCGGACGAATCCCGGACTCCACGCCGCTATCGCTGCCTGCCAGATCTCGTGGTGCTGGATCTGCCAGCACCCGTCGCCAACAGTGAGCGCGTACGCGTCATGCCGGGGTTCACCGCAGCGGACTATGGCAGCGCCGCCTATGCGCAGTTGCAGCTTTCAACAGCCGTCGAGGTGCTGACCGGGGCCGAGGACGGCGCGGAAATGGGTGTGTGGAACCTGCTCAAACAACCGCAGCGTGAGGCCAACCTGCGCCAGGCACTCGACGAATACCTGCGCTTCGGCCTGGAGGCCGGCGTGATTTACGTGAACTGAAATCAACCATGGGCCGTGCCGGCGGCACGGAGCAAGACAACTGTAGGGAACGACGACTATGAAAGCCGACTTCACCCGCTTCACATTCCGGCCCGCGAAACAGTACCGCACCGTGCGCATGCAGCAGGGGCGCGTGCAGACCGATGCCGACTGGAACGAGCAACAGGACATCCTCAATCACCGTGTAGAGACGGAGACCGTCGACAGCCTGGGCTTGAGCGCCGGCCCCATTGGCAACTGTGGCTTCGAGCTCACTGGCAACGGCAAGGACGTCACCATCGGCGCGGGCCACTATTACGTCGAAGGCCTTCTGTGCGAGAACCCCGCGGAGACCGATGCCGCCCCTCAGCCGAATCTGCCTGCCAACGCCTCGCCGGTGATGCCCGCAGACGCCAGCGTACTGCCTTTGCCGCCAGCGAAGGCGAAATCGCTCAAAACCGTTCAGGTCTACGACGCCGGCGGTAAGCCGGTGGACCCGCCGGACGGCCTCTACATTGGCTACCTGGAAGTTTGGGAGCGCCACATCACCGCCCTGGAAGATCCGCTGATCCGTGAGGTGGCTCTGGGTGGGCCGGATACCGCTACACGCGATCAAACCATCTGGCAGGTAAAGTTCCTGCGTGCCGGCGAGTCCGGCAGCGATGTCACCTGCCTGTCCGATGTCGAGGCATGGGACCAGTTGGTTACGCCGCCCGATGGTACTCTGGCCGCCCGCGCTCAACCGAGCACACCACCCGAGAACCCCTGCCTGCTGTCGCCCGACGCTGGCTATCGGCGGTTGGAGAATCTGCTCTACCGCGTGGAGATCCATGACGACGGCAGTCTGTCCGGCAAGACGCGATACAAGTGGTCCCACGACAACGCCAGCATCGCCACGAAGGTCACCCGCTGGCTTGGCAATCCGGTTGTGGACGAGTTCGAGGTGGCCAACATTGGCCGCGATGCCTATCTGGCTATCGTGCCCGGTTGCTGGGTGGAGTTCTACGACGACACCCATGAACTGCTCGGGCACCCCGGCACCCTGGTGCAGGTGTTGAAGACGACCGGCAACGTGGTGACCCTGGACCTGACCACCAAGATCGGATCGCTGGATGAGGACATGTTCCCATCCAATCCGCGGGTGCGGCGCTGGGACGGCTGGGCTGACGCATCGCCGGCGGATCCGGACAGCGAGAGTGGATGGGTGGGCCTGGAAGACGGCGTTGAAATCAAGTTCGCTCCCGGAACCTTTCGCATTGGTGACTACTGGACGATCCCGGCACGCACAGCCACTGCCGATGTGGAGTGGCCCGTGGTCGGCGGCAAGCCGGTGTTCCAACTGCCGCAGGGTATCCTGCGAGCGTTTACCAGGCTGGCCATCCTCAGCTGCAAGGACGGCAAATGGAAGCGTGAGTCGGACTGCCGACATGAGTTCCCGGCGCAGACCGAGCTTACAAATCTGTTCTACATAGGCGGTGATGGCCAGGAAGCCATGCCCAACCTGCTACAACCCGCACCGGTGTCCTTGCCCAGACCGATAGAGGTCGCCGTCTTCAACGGCCAGTACCCGGTGGCCGGCGCTGAAGTGCGGTTTACTGCCCATGACGGCAAATTGAGCAATGGAGGATCGAGCCAGACCGTCGTTACTAATGCCGATGGCATTGCCGCAGCTAGCTGGAGCCTGGCGCCCGACAAGCCGAGCCAAACCGCCTTGGCCGAATTGCTCGAGGAGGGCCAGCCAGCTGCCGGCAAATACAACGAGATTCACTTCTCGGCCCAACTCTCCATTGCCGCACAAGTAGCCTACGATCCCGCGAGCTGCCCTGGACTGAAGGCCAAGGATATCCACACCGTGCAGGCCGCCATCGATGCGCTATGCCAGAACGCGCACGGTGGCGGCTGCTGCACCACCGTCGGGAAGGACGGCGAGTATCCCACTCTGGACAAGGCTCTGTTGGCCTTGATCGAACAAGGCGCCACGGACATCTGCCTCTGTCTGTTGCCCGGCACCCACCGTTTGGAGGGCGATTTGAGCCTGAAGGCACCGGAGCGGGTGCACCTGCATGTCCACGGTGCTGGCCGTGCCAGTCGAGTGTGGCTGCGTAACCAGGGCTTCAAGTTGGTGGACTTTGCTTCGGTGACGCTGACCGACTTCGACCTTCAATGCATCGATGGCACCCTTAGCGTGTTCCTCCACGGCTGCAACGACGTGCGGTTGGCAAACATGCACATCGCAGGCATCACCCAACCAGGCGCCAGCCTGGTGAGTATCAGCGACGCCTTAAACATCGAAATCAGCAACACCGAGCTGCGGAGCTTCTTGCGGGAGGGGCTAGGAAAAGCTGCCAAATTGCTGGCCAAGGCAGCAGTTCTCAAGCCTTTGGTGGAAAGCTTACAACCCGACAAGGGCGAGCTGCACCAACCGCTGGATGTGAAGCTGGCGGAGAAGCTGAGCGGACTCAGTGCCTCCCGGCGCAAGGCCGCGGTTACCCAGATCAACACGCTGCTGCGCGCCACCGATGAGCCATTGCTGCAGGACGCTGCGTTGCAGCGAGCATTCGTAAGGGTCCGAAACCAACTCGCCCGGCCCGGCGAGCATCGCAAGTTCACCGTTGCCCTGGAGGGTTTGCGTGCTGCTGCCGTCATGCTGCAGCCTGGCTTCGCCCTGGCGCTGGACAGCCCCGACGCGGTCACCGCCGTGACTGGCAGCCTGATCATGGGGCGCTTCTCCCTCTATGGTGAATCGACCGCCGGGAGAACGCTGCCACAGACGATGCTCAAGCCATTGGGCGCTGGGCTGCGCAGAGGGGCGTTTCGTCTTGTCCCGGGTACGGGAGACCTGCGCCTTCTCGCCAACCACCTGATGGATGTCCGTCTCAGCGATGCATTCGCCGCGAAACTGAAAGAGATTCTCGGCGTGGGTGAAGGCGCGGTAGAGGACTGTTACCGAAGTCTGGTTGCCGCCGACAACGAATGGTTGGCTTCCAACAACGAGGCGATCGCCATCGATCTCGGGTTGAGTATGAATGCATTGCATCTCAAGGGTGACTTCGGTGCCTGCATTTCCAACCAGGCCAAGTACATAGGCAACTTCGCGCATGACGACTTCCGCCTGTTCAATGTGGGCAGCACTGCGGAAAAGTTTGGCAATGGCGGACTCAACATCATTGATTTGGTGTAGGGCAGGTTCCTCGACCATGACCATTGAGACAAGTCCTACGGTGAGAAAGGTGTGAACTGGGAGAATTCGTTGATTGCAGACACTACCCATATGAAGGTGCGACCGCCAAGTCAGTTTTCCTCGGCTCGTACTGCCGAATCAGTAAGCTTCTGCACCCCAAGGTTCAGGCTTTCTCAATCCATTCGGAAAGCCCATGACAATTCAGTCACGGTCGCCCACTCAAACAGGAGGCGCCATCATGGCTAATCACTCAGGTAGAGGAATGGGTTGGTTGCGTGACCAACCGGATATTCGCGATTACTGGATCGAAATCGGGAAACCGGCATCCAGGCAAACCAAGAAGACAAGCAGTAAGAAAGGAAGGCTTTCAGGGAAGTCCGAACTGAAGCTGGAGACAACACCTTCTCCGACCTTGTCGTCCGTAGCCGATTCAGTGGGCAAACTGAAGTTTCCTTATCCACCCCCGGCCAAGCACCTGGCCAACGTCAAGTGGTGCAGTCCCGTCGAGGATCAGGGTGCACTTGGTTCCTGTACGGCGCAGGCCGGTGTAGGCCTTTTTGAGTACTACCAGAGACGTTTCTCTGGCACTCATGTAGATGGCTCCCGACGCTTCGTCTACAAGGCAACGCGCAACTTACTCGGTTGGACGGGCGATACCGGCGCGTACTGCAGGACGACAATGGCTACCATTGCTCTACTCGGTGTCGCTCTCGAAGACTACTGGCCCTACACGGTGGCGGATCCGGACTTTGACGAAGAGCCGCCGGCCTTTGTGTATGCCCTGGCCGAGAACTACAAGGGCCTCATCTACCATCGCATCGACGCGATGGGAGCTTCTCTCCCCACGCTCACACGCATCAAGATTCTGATCTCGGTCGGATGGCCGGCAATGTTCGGTTTCACCTGCTATGAGTCGTTGTTCGACTCGCCGGTGGGACAAACGGGTGAAATCCCCTGGCCGGTCTCCGGTGAACGCCGCGTGGGCGGACACGCAGTTGTTGCAGTCGGGTACGACGATAACAAGAAGATTTCCAACAACAGAATCGGTGGTGTTGAAACCACGGGCGCGTTCCTGATTCGAAACTCCTGGGGAACGAATTGGGGCGTCATTCCGCCGTCTGCACCTGCCGGCACGAGCAGAGGATACGGTTGGCTGCCGTACAAATACCTCGAACAGGGTCAGGCGACAGACTGGTGGTCTCTGACCAAGGCGGAATGGATTCCTACGGAGGGTTTCAGTCTGTGATGTTGTTCCTATTGGGACGCGCACGGAACCTCGGAAATCAGTGATTTCGTCATAGCCTCGGAGAAATGCAATGGCAACCAACTATCAATTTCGCAATCTTGTATTCGAAGGAGGCGGAGTCAAGGGCATCGCGTACGTTGGAGCGCTCGACCAACTGGAAAAGCGAAAAATCCTTAATAATATCAGAAGAGTAGGTGGTACATCGGCTGGCGCGATCAATGCCGTGTTGCTCGCTACCGGCCACACGACAGCGGAGACTCGCGAGATTCTGTCCAGATTGAATTTCAAGAACTTCATGGACGATTCCTGGGGTTTCGTGCGGGATTCAAAGCGGCTGCTCGATGAGTACGGGTGGTACAAGGGCGATTTCTTTCGCGACTGGATTGGCGGGATCATCGAAGACAAGGCGGGCAATCGCTACGCGACCTTCAACGACTTCAGGAATCTTGGACTCCGCGATCTGTACCTGGTCGGCACCAACATATCGACAGGGTACTCGGAGGTGTTCTCAGCCGAACACACGCCAAGAGTCCCGGTCGCGGAGGCGGCCAGAATCTCGATGTCAATTCCTTTGTTCTTCGCGGCGGTGAGAAACTTTCGAGGGGACGTTTATGTGGACGGAGGTGTCCTGAGGAACTATCCGGTCAAGCTCTTCGACCGAGCCAAATACGTTACCCGCAACAAGCTCAACGCCAACTCGAGATCCCCTGGCTATTACGATTCGGCCAACAAGTCAAAGCCGTCAACCAGTAGCGAGTATGTGTACAACAAGGAAACGCTCGGATTCAAACTGGATTCCGAAAAGGAGATCGCGATGTTTCGTGACGGCGCCGAACCACCATCGAAACACGTGGATGACTTCTTCGACTATGGACTGGCTTTGGTCAAGAGCATCCTGAACGCTCAAAACAACGCACACCTGCACAGCGACGATTGGCACCGAACCATTTATATCGATTCGCTGGGTGTGCAGACTACGGAGTTCGATCTGGACGACAAAACCAAGCAAAAGCTCGAAGATTCCGGAGCCAAGGGTGTCTCTGACTACTTCGACAAGTGGTACGACATCGCGCCCCCAGGAGAACTGCCGGTGAATCATCCGGATTCCAACGAATAGCCGCGGGTTCTGCTACATGGCCTCGAGCGAGGAGAGTGCGATCAAAACGATGGCTCACTCATTCCTGATCTTTGTTCAGCTTGAACCGCGCCCGGTGAGTTGCCGGGCTTCCGAGACAGAACCACGAAGTAGCTACGGCTGCCCCAGCTTCGCCTGCAACTCTGCATCGACCTCATCGAGATATTCCTCGGCGAAGTCGATATGCAGTTCAATCCACATCGGCAGGTGGTCCGACATCTGGTAGGTGCGCCATGTGGTGTAGCTTGAGTAGAACTCGTTTGGGTTGTCGGGCTTTCGCATGAAGGGGTGGTAGATCGCTTCTTCGTCGTTGCGAAACACAGTGTCGAAGTAGTCGAACACACCCGCGCGGTAGGTGCGCAAGCGTGTATAGGATTTGCGGCGATTTGATTTGCCCGTCCACAGGGCGATCTGGTCGTAAAACTTGTCCTGTTTTACGTTGCTGCCCG
>JASFKQ010000085.1:0-14202 GCA_050118555.1 Lysobacterales bacterium | reverse complement strand
TGAATCGAAATACTCCATGCGTCCGGTTCGCACTTGCCGGCTCTGCCGAAGCCGGTACACGCGGAACGAGTCGGGGCGAGGCGGCGGCTGCACGTCTGCCTCCGCGGAATCGGGTGGCGCGGCGGGTACGAACTGCCGCGGGCTGGCCTCCTCGTCGAAAACCGGTTCGCGCAACGCAATGTCCAGGTCGACGTGCAGAAAACGCGAGCGGCGCAGCTGGGCCGTACCGTCCAGACGGTAATAGACCACCGGGTCGGGGAGGGCTGTCTCCTCGTCCTCGGTAGCCGCGAGCGGGGCATCCTGATCGACTGTGGGTTGCGTATCTGGCGCCTCGGGCGACGATGCCTCCGTGGCGTCCGGGGTCTCGGCTTCGGCTGCGCGCAGGTCCGCCCAGGGGTCGTCGATCATGACCACCTCCTGATCGTGGACCCGTAACAGCGGAAAAGGCGGCTCGCCGCCCTGTTCCCAGGAAAGGTACTGCTGCGGGCGAAACGGGCCGCTCAGGCGCAGGCGCCGCCAGGCTTCCTGCATGACCGGGCTCATCTCTTCGACCTGGACGGCGAGAGGCGGCGGTTCCTCTTCTTCCCCGGCCAGCCCCGGCTCCGGCTCCTCACCGGGTCCGGCGTCAACGGTTGGGGCCGGCGCTTCCGGAGCCGTCTCTCCGGCAGATGAATCGGCGCCGTCTCCGGGCCCCTCCCCCGGTTCCTCTTCGGGCTCCTCCTTAGGAGCCAGAAAATCGATGGAATCGGAGTAATTCTTTGGCCAATCTATTTCGAGCGGCGCCTCGCTGTGCTGCAGGTGTGTCAGCACCAGCACTTCCACGCGATAGCGGTCATCCTGCGCCGCAGCCGGATACGGCCGCAGAGCTAAGACGATAAATAAAATCAGGAGTAATCTACTATTCATTGATAAATATAGACTTTATTCCTTAACAAGCCACTCCAGAAGTGTGTGGGCACCGTTCAACCTGGCACTTTCATCGGGCTCCTGCTTCAGGATGCGAAGTTTTTGCGAACCATCCAGCCGGTATTCGTCGGGCCGCTGCTGTATCAATCGTATCAGCGCTCCCGGGTCGGCGCTCGTGTCTTCGCTGAACTCGATCCGACCTCCCTGTGGTCCCCAATCGAGTTTGCGAATGCCAAGGGACTCCGCCTCCAGGCGCAGATCGGCGACCTCGAACAGGTTCTTGGCCGCGTCCGGCAACAGGCCGAACCGGTCGATCATCTCGACCTGTAGTTCCCGTAAGGCGCCGCCGTCGCGGGCGCTGGCAATCCGCTTGTAGAGGGTGAGCCGCGCCTGCACGTCCGCCAGATAGGTTTCCGGTATCAGGGCCGGCATGTGCAACTCGATTTCCACGCCATGCCTGGCGGACGTTTCCAGATCCGGTTCCTCGCCATTCTGCAATGCAGCGACGGCGCGCGCCAGCATGTCGCTGAACAGGCTGAATCCCACCTGGTTGATCTGTCCGCTCTGCTCGATGCCCAGCAGTTCACCCGCACCGCGGATTTCCAGGTCATGTGTCGCCAGCGTGAAGCCCGCGCCGAGTTCCTCCAGCGAGGCGATGGCCTCCAGCCGTTTGCGCGCGTCGGGGGTCATGCTGCGGCGCTCCGGGACGACCAGATAGGCATAAGCGCGGTGGTGCGAGCGTCCCACGCGTCCGCGCAACTGGTGCAACTGTGCAAGGCCGAAGCGGTCAGCCCGGTTGATGATAATGGTGTTTGCGGTCGGTACGTCGATGCCGTTCTCGATGATGGTGGTGCAGACGAGCACGTTATGGCGCTGGCGGTAGAAGTCCAGCATGACCTTTTCCAACTCCCGCTCGGGCATCTGGCCGTGCGCCACCGCGAGACGAGCGTTGGGCGCCATTTCGCCCACCTCACGGGCCAGGCGGCCAATGGTCCGCACTTCGTTGTGCAGGAAGAACACCTGGCCGCCGCGCTGGAGTTCGCGCAACAGGGCCTCTCGCAGCACGGCCCGGTCCCATTCCGAGATCAGCGTCTTCACCGCCATCCGGCGAGCGGGCGGCGTTGCAATGATGGACAGGTCACGGATCCCGGACATGGCCATGTTCAGGGTACGGGGGATCGGGGTCGCCGTGAGCGTGAGCAGGTCGACCTCCGCGCGCAATTGCTTGAGGCGTTCCTTCTGCTGCACGCCGAAACGCTGCTCCTCGTCGATGATAACCAGGCCCAGGTTCTTGAAGCGGATGTCCTTCTGGATCAGCCGGTGCGTCCCGATCACGATATCGACCCGTCCGCTCTCCAGCTTGTCGCGGACGTCGTCAAGCTGCTTGCCGGTACGGAACCGGGACAGCAACTCGACGCGCACGGGCCAATCGGCCAGCCGGTCACTGAAGGTGGCGAAGTGCTGCTGGGCCAGCAGGGTCGTGGGCACCAGCAGCGCGACCTGGCGTCCGGCCTGCACGGCAATGAACGCAGCGCGCAGGGCGACCTCCGTCTTGCCAAAGCCGACATCGCCGCACACCACGCGGTCCATGGGCATGGGCGAGGAAAGGTCCGTGATGACCGCCTCGATGGCGCGTTGCTGGTCCGGCGTCTCTTCGTAGGGGAAGCCCGAAGCAAACTCGGCATACAGACGCTCGTCCAGCGGAAAGGCAAAACCTTTTCGGGCCAGCCGCCGCGAATAGAGATCCAGCAACTCCGCCGCCACGTCCCGGACCTGTCGCGCCGCCTTGCGCTTGGCGGTTTCCCACTGCTGGCTGCCGAGCCGGTGCAGCGGCGCCGTCTCCGGGTCGCTTCCCGTGTAACGGCTGATGAGATCGAGTGAAGAAACCGGTACGTAGAGCTTGTCCTGGTCCGCGTACTCCAGCATCAGGAATTCTGCCGGGCGCCCGTCGATCTCCAGGGTCACCAGCCCCTGGTAGCGCCCGACCCCATGATCCTCGTGCACCACCGGGGCTCCCGGGGACAGATCGGTCAGGTTACGGATGATCGACTCGGGGTCGCGCTCGGACGCCGCCCGGTCTTCGGCACGCGGAGTCTTGGGGCGGCTGCGACCGCCGAACAGCTGCGATTCGGTAATCAGTGCGAAGCCGAGACCTTCGCTGTCGGAGGCGACAAAGCCGTCCTCGACGGGCAGCACCGCCAGGCCCATGCGCGCCGGCGAATCCAGGAAGTCCGCAAACCGTTCGAATACGTCCGGCTTCACGCCGAAGGCGGCCAGCGTGCTGCGCAACACCTCCCTCCGTCCCGGCGTGTCCGCGGCAAACAGCACGCGCCCGCCGAACCCGGCCAGGTACGTTTGCAGCGCGGATGCGGCCTCTTTGCCGCGCTCATGGATGTGCAGGTCGGGCGCCGGTCGGCTGTCGAAGCAGACGGTGGATACCTCGTTACGGTCTGGCGACGCCAGGTGGACCATCGGGCAGGGTGATAGCAGGTCGCGCAGTTCCCCGGGCGCAAGGAACAGCTCAGACGGATCGAGTACCGGTCTCTCCACGTCGTGCCTGCGCTGCTCCCAGCGTTCCGCGGTGCGCCGCGCGTGGTCCTCTGCCGCCTCGAACCAACCGTCCTGTAGCAATACGCGGGGACGGCGGTCCAGGTAATCGAGCAACGATGACGTCTGCTCGTAAAACAGGGGCAGGTACTGCTCGAGGCCCTGCGGCAACACGCCGGCCCGCAGGTCCTGGTACAGGGCAACCTCGCGGGTGTTGACGTCAAAACGGTAACGGAACGAGCGGCGGAACGCTTCGAGCGCCTCCTCGTCGCAGGGGAACTCGCGTGCCGGCAGCAATTCGATCCGCTCGACTTTGCCCGTGGATCGCTGCGAATCGGGATCGAAGGTACGGATGCTGTCGATCTCGTCGTCGAACAGGTCGAGGCGGAACGGCACCTGGCTGCCCGCCGGAAACAGGTCGATCACCGACCCCCGCACCGCGTATTGCCCGCACTGGTAGACCTGGTCCACAGCGTCGTAGCCGGCATGGCTGAGCTGCCGCCGGAAAGCGTCCAGCGGCAATGATTGTCCGGCCGCGAGATCGAAGCTGCGCTGCAGGATGTACTCGGCGGGCGGCAGGCGCTGCAGCAGCGAGGAAACCGGCGCCAGTACGACGCCGCGGCGCAGGCCGGGCAGGGCAGCCAGCGTTTTCAGCCGGTCCGCGATGATGTCCGGGTGGGGCGAGAAGGGATCGTAGGGAAGTGTTTCGTGATCCGGGAACAGGCTGACCTGCAGCTCCCCGAAACGCAACAGGTCCAGGTCCTTGGCCAGCGTCTGGGCCTGGTGGCTGGACCGGGCGACCACCAGGGTCACCCGGCCGGTGTGCTCCGCCGCGGACCGGACCGCCACCGCGAGCGCACTGCCGTGCAACGCGCCCCATGTCGCCGCTTCCGCGGTCTCTTCCGGGAACCGGGCCTTGAACGGACTCGGCTTCACTGTACGGTCGGGACGGGCCGGCGGCCGAATACTCGCAGGAGAAGGTAAAGCGCGGCGGCCCCGGCCAGCATGCCGGCCCACCAGGGTAACCCGAAGCCCACGGGCAGGGCGCCCAGGCCGAGGGAGACCGTTCCGACCACCAGCGCGTAGGGCATCTGGGTTCGCACGTGCTCGATGTGGTCGCAGCCGGAAGCCATCGAAGAGAGAATCGTGGTGTCGGAAATCGGCGAGCAGTGATCGCCCCAGACACATCCTGCCAGCACCGCGGCGATGGACGAGTAGAGAATGTGCATGTCAGCCGGTCCGTGGTGGCCGGTGTTCACCATCACGGCCCATGTCAGCGGCAGGGTCAGCGGCACGAGGATGCCCATCGCGCCCCAACTGGAGCCGGTAGCGAATGCGGTTCCCGCCGCAATCAGAAAGACGATGAGCGGCATCAACTGCGCTGGAACCGAATCGCCCATCACCGAGATCAGGAAATCGGCGGTCTGCAGTTCCTGGGTGATATTGGCCAGGGCCCAGGCCAGGATCAATGTGATCATGGCGTAAATCATCGCCCGCATGCCCTGGTACCAGGCGTTGACGATTTCCTCCAGGTTCATGATGCGCTGCCCAAGCGTGAGGACGGTCGCCACCACCATGCTCAACAGCGAAGCCCACATCAGGGCCTTGTAGGAATTCGCAGCGCCGATGATGTCGCGAAAGCCGGGGTGTTCCACTTCGACTGCGCCGCGCCCGGTGACGTACAGGCCGACCACCACGCCGATGACCAGCACCGCCACCGGGATTGCCGCGTTCAGTGCGCGGTGCGGCTTACCGGGAACGGGATCGATGGGTTCGCAGTCCACCGCCATCGCCGAGCCCAGGTGGCTGCCGGACTGCACGCCGAAATCGAGCATACGCTGTTCGGATTGCAGCATCGGGCCGAAGTCCCGGCCGGTCGATGCCACCATGAACACGAACAACACGGCGAGAATCGGGTAGAAGCTGTAGGGAATCGACGCCAGCAGCGCGAGATAGGCGTCGACTTCGAGCCCGTTCGCGTACCCGATGGCCTGGCTGAGCAAGCCGACCTCGAAGCCGATCCAGGTTGTCACCAACGCGATGCACGCCACGGGCGCCGCTGTCGAGTCGACGATGTAGGCGAGCTTGGCGCGCGACACCCCCATGGAGTCGGTGACGGGACGCATCGTGTTGCCCACCACCAGGGTATTGGCGTAGTCGTCGAAAAAGACCGCCAGCCCGAGCGTCGCCGCCGCCAGGCAGGCGTGGCGCGCCGAATCGGCCCAGCGAACGACGTGGTTGACGATGCCTTGCATACCGCCGTTCCGTGATATGACCCCCACCGTGCCGCCGATCATGAAACTGAACAGGATGATGGCGGCGTGGTCGGCGTTGGCCAGCGACTCGAGCACGTATTTCTCGAACGATTCCAGCAGGCCCAGCCAGGCGCCTTGCAAACTGAAGCCGTGTATCGCCCAGGCGCCGAGCCAGATGCCCGCGAACAGGGCGGGAATCACCTGTCTGAAGATCAGCGCCAATGCGATCGCCGCAATGGGCGGCAGCACGGACACCCAGGTTCCAGCAGTCTCTATCATGCCGCCAGACGTCCCCCGTCCAGCTCTCCGGCAGTCCGCTCCATGTGCCGGAAGTGCTTGTCGAGCAGTTCGAACTGCTCGGCGGCGGTACGCGCGCGCATCAGCGAACCGCGCACGGCGGAAGCGTCTCCGCGGCCTTCCAGGTACCAGCCGATGTGCTTGCGGGCGACGCGAACACCGGTGCGCTCGCCGTAGGCGCGGTGCAACTGATCCAGGTGTCGCTGCATCACGTCGAGCACTTCCAGCGCGGGCGGGGGCGCAAGCAATTCACCCGTTTCCAGGTAGTGCCGCACTTCGCGGAATATCCACGGGTTGCCCTGCGCAGCACGCCCGATCATCAGGCCCGCAGCGCCGGTGAGTTCGAGCACGTGCGCCGCCTTGTGCGGGCTGTCGATATCGCCGTTGGCGAAGACCGGGAGGCTCACCGCCCGAACAATCTGACGGATGGTGGCGTATTCAGCCCGCCCCTTGAAGCGGTCGGATCGGGTTCGGCCGTGGACCGCGAGGGCGGCAATGCCGGACTGCTCGGCAATGCGCGCGATATCGACGCCATTGCGGTCGGCCGGGTGGGGCCCTGTCCGGATTTTCAGGGTGACCGGGACGTCGACGGCGGAGACCACTGCCTCCAGAATCCCGCGCACCAGGTCGGGGCAGGACAACAATGCGGAACCGGCCAGTTTGTTGCAGACCTTCTTGGCCGGGCAGCCCATGTTGATATCGATAATGTGGGCCCCGCGGTCCACGTTGTAACGGGCCGCCTCCGCCATCCACTGCGGATCGCTGCCGGCGATCTGCACCGCGACGGGTTCGGGTTCGCCCGCAAAATCGGCCCGCAGACGGGAGACCCGTGTATCGCGCAGGGCGGGATTGGCCGCAAGCATCTCAGAGACGAGGTAACCCGCTCCGAGTTCGCGGCACAACTGCCGGAAAAACCGGTCGGTCACGCCGACCATCGGCGCCAGCGCCAGCGGGTTATCGATGGTGTAGGGGCCGATCCGCATACGTGACTGCTTCCCGTTGCTCAGGACAGGGCGCCGAATATACGCAGGCCCGCTACCCAGGTGCCGATGGCGGAACCCAGGTTGGACAGGAGGAATACCAGCAAAATGCGGGTCGCCGGGTTCCGGAACCAGCCCTTCACGGTCGTGATGTCGAAGCGCAGGTTCTCGAGATCGGACACTCGCGGTTTGCGTAGCCAGGATTCCACCAGGCCAGTCACCATGCCGGCGGCGATCGTCGGGTTCAGCGACGTAATCGGCGCCGCGATCACCGCGCTCAATATCGTTAACGGGTGCCCGCGCGCGATCAGCGCCCCCAGCGCCGCCAAGCCGCCGTTAATCGCAACCCAGATGAACACCAGTTGCCAGCCCAGTTCGGGGCTGCGGGAGAAGCCGATGTAGAAGCCGGTCAGAATGAGTGCCATGATGACCCAGGGGATCGCTCGCGGCCAACGGGCACGGGCCGGCATCTCGTTGAGTTCGCTGACCAGTTCGGCCGGCGCGGACTGACCAGCTTCCAGGTGCCGCGCCAGACCTTCCATGTGTCCGGCCCCGATAACGACCAGCACCTTGCGCCCGCTGCGCCCGGCGTTCTCCTGTCGCAACCGCGCCGCCATGAAGCGATCGCGCTCCGAGATCAGCGCTTCGTAAAGTTCCGGCGAGTGCTCGGCGAATTCCGTGAACGTGGATTCGAGGATATCGCCTTCTTTCAGCTTCTCGATCGCCTCCTCGTCGATATCCTCGGAACTTACCATGCCGAGCGCCAGGCCCGACATCAAGTAAATCCGTTTGTACCAGGGCACGCTGGCATAGCTGCGCCTGAGCGTGGTGGCGAGGTCGCGGTCCACCAGTTGCAGCGGCAAGCCATGCTCTTTGGCCGCGACTGCCGCGGCGCGCATTTCCGCGCCCGGCTCGATGTCGAACTGTTCGGCGATGCGCCGTTGGTATGCGCTCAACGCGAGATTCGCCATCACGAGACCGGCCTTGCCTTCGCGGATGATCCTGTAGAGATCCAGGTCGGTCCACTTGCGTTCTGCAGTCAGTGCATCGTAGCGGGCCTGGCACAGCTCGACCGCAATGGTGTCGTACTCGCCGGTCGCCGCCATGCGGGTGACTGCCTCGGCGCTGGCGCGGGAAACGTGTGCGGTGCCGATCAGGGTGTAATCAACACCGTCGCGGCTGACCGTGAGGATGGGTTGCTCGCCGGCAGCCGGGCCCGGTTCCGCCGGACCGGGCCCGCTGCCGGGAATGTGGTTTACAGACTGGACTTCCTGCGACATTTCATGCGCCCGAGGGGAAAGGGCGCAAGGATAACTTATTCAGGCGCCCTCAGTCTTTCTTCTTGTCGATGACCTGGTCCTTGTCAAGCACGGTGAACAGGACGAGGTTGTATTCGAAATACACGCTCCAGTGGTCGTAATCCCACCGCGTTATCGGAGGATCACCGACGGCTGCGTGCATCGTTTTGGGTGAGCCGAACTTCGCGCGGACCTCGTCCATCTTCATGCCGTTTTTCGGCAATTCCATCCGCTCAGCCTGGCGGACTTCCTGGATCAGCAGTACGTCGCCCGCCGCGAACCGCGGCAGGACCAGCCCGGCGAAGGCCAGAACCATCAGCGCCAGAACCATCCTTGTCATGTCACCGTCTCCTGGATTTCTTTGCTTGGGAGTCTCAAATATAGCATGCAACACCTTGTTCGACCGAATGTTGTTCGGGACGGCCTGATGAAGAACTGTGGGAGCACCCTCGGGTGCGATCTGCCGGGGTTGGGTCTGATCGCAGGCAAGCCTGCTCCCAAAGCGAGGCTCACTCCTATAGCGCGGTTTGTCGCAAAAGGCGCAGGTAGGCCTCGTATCGCCAGCGCCTGATGGCGCCCTCGTCCACCGCGTGGTGGACCGCGCAGCCGGGCTCGGCCTCGTGGCGGCAATCGTTGAAGCGACAATGGCCCAGGAAAGGAGCGAAGTCCGTGAAGCCGGACTCCAGTTCCTGCGGGCTCATTGTCCACAGGCCATACTCCCAGACGCCGGGCGAATCGATCAGCCGGCCACCGCAGGGCAGGGTATACATGATCGTGGTGGTGGTCGTGTGAGTCCCCTTGCCGGTAACGCGAGACAGGTCACCTGTTTGCAACTCCAGGTCCGGCAGCAGGCGGTTCACCAGCGATGACTTGCCCACCCCCGACTGCCCGACGAGTATGCTCACCCTGCCTTCCAGTTCCGATTGCAGCATATCGGTGCCCGGGGGACCCTTGCACGATGTGCGGATCACGGGGTAACCCAGTTCGGCATATTCGCCGAGGCGCATCAGAGGGCTGTCGTCGCTGTGCGGGAGCGCCAGCTCCGACTTGTTCAACACGACCACGGGCCGCATGCCGAGGCTGTGTACCGCTACCAGGTAACGTTCCACCAGGTCGCGGCTCGGTTCCGGCGCCGGCGCCACGACGATCACCGTCTGGTCGAGATTGGCCGCCACCACCTGTTTGCGCTGGCGCGCATCGGCCCGCACGAACACGTTGCTGCGGGGTTCGATGCTGCTCACCACCAGGTCACCGGCAGCCGTTTCCAGCCCCACCCGGTCGCCGCAATAGGGGCGCCCCACGGAGCGGCGATAGCTGCAGCTGGCGTGCGACCCGTCGCTGCGCTCGACAATGCCCTGCGTGCCGTAGGACACGAGCACCAGGCCCTGCTCGTTCAAGCGGGGAGCCTCTCCATGGACGGCGCGGACAGTTCAACATTCATGACGGCTATTGTACTCTTGCCAGCTATGATCGAGCTGCCGAAAAACCGCCTGATCTGGCTGGACCTGGAGATGACCGGCCTGGATCCGGACTCGGACACCATCCTGGAGATCGCGACCGTGGTCACCGATGGTGATCTCAATGAACTGGCCGAGGGCCCCGTACTGGCGATTCACCACGCCGAAAGTGTGCTCAAGGCAATGGACGACTGGAACACAGAGCATCACACCGCTTCAGGCCTGTGGGCGCGGGTGCTGAACAGTGGGTGCTCGATCGGGGAGGCCGAGCGCCGCACGCTGGCGTTCCTGGACCAATGGACCCAGCCCGAAACCTCCCCCATGTGCGGCAACAGCATCTGTCAGGACCGGCGATTCCTGTATCGGCTGATGCCTGGATTAGAGGCCTGGTTCCACTACCGGAACCTGGATGTCAGCACCGTCAAGGAACTCGCTTCCAGGTGGGCTCCGCAGGCCCTCGAGGGATTTTCCAAGGCGAACCGACACGAGGCGCTTTCCGACATCCGGGAGTCCATTGCAGAGCTACGCCACTACAGGTCATTTATGGGTGACTTCGCCGGTTGCAAATAGACGTTTTTCCTGCATACAATGCTGACGTTTTAACGATAATTTAATACCGTCCGGCACGCGGGATGAAATTATGCGTTCCGTCACGGAAGATTAAAAGTCATCATTTCAGTCACTTATGGGAGAGACAGATGATTCGCAGGGGAAACTCAAGCAATAAGTCCCGTTTACAGATCCTGTGTCTGGGTTTGTTGCTGGCTTGCATGGGCAATTTTGCCTGGGCACAAGGCACGCAAAGCGATGATGCGGATTCCAGCGCCAGCGACACCAAAGATCTGGGCAAGGTGGTTGTAACGGGTTCCCGTATCAAGCGCTCGGAGTTGGAAGGGCCTCAACCCATTCTCGTCATCGACCAGGAGCAGATGACTGAACGCGGCTACACGACCGTGTATGAAGCACTCTCGGACCTGTCGATCAACAACGGCTACAAATTCGAAGGGGCCGAAGCCGCGTTGTTCACGCCGGACGTGGAGACCATAAACCTGCGTGGTTTCGGCGTGGGGACGACGCTCACCCTGATCAACGGCCGGCGGCTGACCAACTACCCGGCGGCCTACCAGTCGAATGCAACAGTATTCAGCTTCGGTTCGATTCCGGTGGCGGCCATCGAACGCATCGAAATTCTCGCCACTGGCGCCTCGGCCATTTATGGCTCCGACGCCGTTGCGGGCGTGGTCAACATCATCCTCAAGTCGGACATCGATGAAACCACGGTCAACGCCCTGTGGGGAACGCCCACCGGGACCAAGACCACCCGCGATGATATCCGCTTGCAGCTAACTACCGGCAAGACCTTCGATCGCGGCAGCTATACCTTTACCGCCGAGTACCTGAACCGCGACAGCATTCGCGGCATGGATTACGACAGGTACGACAATACGGAGCAGGACTATCCCTACGGCCAGGGCTACCACGTCCGCACGATCCTGACTTTGGATTGGTGGAAGTACTACTTCACCAACGGCGACTACTATCGCGACCCGACCGAGATCTTCGGGACCAGCGGTGACCAGGCATGTAGCCAGGCTGGAACAGGGCTGGTATATGGGACACGCCCCGGCTCCGGGAAGTTCTGTGGCGATCCGGGACAAGGCGCAGCAGAAATCAACTTCCAGAACGCTCGGGAGTCTTACTCGCTGTATTTCAACGGCAAGTACGAGATCGGGGATAACGGAACGGAGCTGTTCACCGACATTCTCTACTACTCCGGCAAATCAAAGTCATACAGCAACACGATCTATCTTTCTGAAGACATTTTCGACCTGTCGAAGCCCAGTTCCATCGCTCCCATCCCGGGGGACTACGGTTACCTGGACTACGACTGGTACTCGGCACAACGCGCCTTCAATTCCGCCGACCTCGGCATGGACCTGTCCGAGAAGTTCGAAGATGAAGCGTACACGGTTGTGGCCGGCGCCCGCGGCGTCTGGGCGGACCGTCACGATTGGGAAGCATCGGTCAACTATTCGCACTACAAGTACACCTCCCATCGCCCCTGGTTCAAGTGGCGGGAGACGATCGACACCTTCCTCGGTACCTGGTTGGGCACGGGGTACGCCGGAAGCGACTGGTGGACTGGTGGCACGCTGGGAGAGGGTCTTGAGTTTGGTTTCGGTGATCCCAACAACCTCTATGGCGTCCCGAACGATGCGGCCCGTAACACCATCGGGACCCAGACCTATGGCAACAAAACGGACGACCTGTTCCTGCAGTTCGTGCTGGATGGCGACCTGATGGAAATGAACGCGGGTCCGCTGCAATACTCGTTCGTTGCCGAATACGAGGACGAAACCCTGAAGTTCACTCCCGATGCCTTGATTCAGCAATCGCCACCCAGCACCGACGTGAATGGTGACCCGATTAATGGCCTGACCGGTTCCGGCTGGTATCGGCTGACCGGTTACAATGGCGACGGCGATCGCCAGCGCTGGTCGCTGGGCGGCGAGTTGCGTGTCCCCTTGCTTTCGACGCTGACCCTCAACCTGGCGGCGCGTTATGACAGCTACGACAGCACATCCACCTCGTTTGGTGGCGATCTGACGCCTTCCGGCAGCATCGAGTGGCGTCCGTTCACCAGCCTGTTGGTCCGAGCGGGATACACGCAGAGCTTCCGCGCCCCTGACATGGCGCAGGTGTTCGTCCGCACCGGGTTCTTCACCTCGGGCTACGACTACGTGGCCTGTTATGAACAGTACGTATTCGTCAATGGTACGGACGAAGGCTTCAGCACCGCGAACTGCAATAGCAACTCACTGTTCGCCCAGCGTATCGGTGCGCAGGACCTTGGTGGCGAAGCGCTAGATGCGGAGACGGGCGACAGCTGGTGGGCAGGGTTCTCCTGGGATGTGACCGATAACCTGAGCGTCACCGTTGATTACACCCATATGAAGCTGGAACAACGGGTTCTGCAGCAGAGCGTTCAGGGGCTTCTGAACGACGAATGGTCCTGCTTCATCGGCGATCAGCCGGACACCACTTCCTGTGATCAGGTGCCCAACCAGATCATTCGCCAGACGGACCCGAACTCCGGTATCTCGTTTATCGAGGATTTCTACGTTACCCCGATCAACCAGTTCGAGGAGCAGGCTTCGTTCGTGGACGTCAAGGTGGTGTACAACCTGCCGACGGAATACGGCAACTTCCGCTTTGAAGGTGACTACAACAACGTTGTAGACCACACTCAAAAGCTGACACCCGATTCCGAGGAAGTCGACCTGAGGAACGACCCGGTCAACGGCGGCTGGGATTTCCGCGCGTCCTTCATAGGCAGCCTGACCTATACCTACCGCGACTTTACCACCACACTTACCAGTATCTATCGCGGCGGTACGGCGCTCTGGACCTGCACCACGTTTACCAACGGTTGCGTGGGCAATGTGACCGGTGAGGACTATCTCGAGACCGGTAACTACTGGACGGACTCGTACATCACGTGGAACTGGACCGCGGCGTACAACTGGACAAACGATCTGTCGACCCGTGTGCGCGTTGTGAACGTGTTCGACGAAAGCCCGCCATGGGACGACACTTTTCAGGGCTATGAGTACCCGTGGTACAACTACTTCGTCTATCCCGGCGCAGGCATTGGCCGTTACGCCGCTGTGGAGCTCCAATACACGTTCTGATCAGGCCGCCTATCGGCCAAGGAAAAAAAGCCCGGCTCTTGCAGCCGGGCTTTTTTTTGCGACGGTGCGCGGTTGACTCGGGCGTCACCCGCATTGATCTGTGGCACTGACGTGATCGCTCGCTATTGATAGAATGTCTGGCGATATCCTTCGGGCACCGTTCAGCAGGACCCGATAAGCCATTCAGAAATCCTAAGGAGAACTCAACGTGAAACTCAGATACATGCTGATGGTGCTGGCTGCACTGATTGTGTCGCATCCGGCGCTGGCCGCCGAAAAACTCCCGCTGGAAACGTTCTTCAAGAACTCCCAATTTGCGTCTTTTCAACTTTCTCCAAATGGTGAGGAACTCGGTGCGCTGGCCAACGTCGGCGGCCGCATGAACGTTGTGGTCATGGACCTGAAAACGCGCAAGCCGCGGGTGGTGACAAACGTCACCACACAGGACGTCAATGGCTTCATGTGGGCCAATAACGACAGGCTCCTGTTTTTCATGGACAAGGATGGTAATGAGTCATTCGGCATCTTCGCGGTGAATTCGGACGGCTCAATGCTGCGCACGCTGGTCGAACCGCTGGCAGCGGTGATCAAGTCCGGCGGGAGAGCGAAGGTGAGGGTCGTCAGGGTCGTGGACAGGCTGGACGCTGACCCCGAATGGGTGTTGGTTTCGAGTAATGAGCGGCGCGCAGCCTACCCGGACCTGTTCAGGATGAACATCGTGACCGGAAGAACCCACATCGTGCAGCGCAATCCGGGTGATCTCGTTGGGT
>JASFKQ010000084.1:0-14265 GCA_050118555.1 Lysobacterales bacterium | reverse complement strand
CATCGCGAAGCCGTGCGAGAGGCGGTGCGCGTTGTGCGGCAACGCCTGGAGCTCAATCCGGACGACCAGCGCGCCCTGGCGCTGGGGGCGGGGGTGATGGTCGACTTCGGTGAACCGGAGGAAGGCTTGGCAATGATGGATCGCCTCGTTGAACTGGCGCCTGACGACAACACGACACTGTACAACGGGGCTTGCGTTTATGCCCAGGCTGGGCGCAACGACAAAGCGCTCGAACTTCTCGAGCGGCGGGTCCACCTGGGCAAGCTCTACCGTGACTGGGTGGAGCACGACCCGGATTTCGCCGGCTTGAGGGATGACTCCAGGTTCCAGGCGCTGCTCGAGCGCATGGTGTGAGGCAGCTGGGCACCCGGCGACCACCCCGAATCGGGCCGGACCCGGGATGGCTCCTTACCGTGAAGGCAAGACGTGGCGGCTGGCGACTTCGCCGAGCGGCGAAAGGAAGTTGCCGAATACCTGGTAGCTGAGCTCGATGGACTGTCCGATCAGCCGGTGGGTCTGTTCGCGGATGAAGTCACCGTCGCCCGCGCGGCCGTACGTGGCGAGGTCATCCTGGTACTCGGGGTAGTTCAGCCAGCGGTTGATCAGGCGCTCGTCCAGTTCCAGGTGGCATTGCAGGCCGTAGGCGTGCTTGCCGTAGCGGAAGGCCTGGTTTTCGCAGGTTTCCGAGCGCGCCAGGTGAATGGCTCCGGCCGGCAGGTCGAAGGTGTAGCCGTGCCACTGGAACACCGGCCGCGGTTTCGTCAGCGCGCAGAAAAGGGGATCGGCGGCGGCCTGGTGCGTGGGCACCAGGTCATACCACCCGATCTCCCACTCCTGCATCGGACGGACACCGCCGCCCAGCGCATAGGCCAGCAACTGGGCGCCGAGACAGATACCCAGCACCGGGATGTCCTGCGCCAGCGCCTGCTCGATGCAACGCATCTCGACGTCCAGGTGCGGGTACTTCGGCCCTTCGTCCGGCATTTGCGGCCCGCCGAGAACGATCAGCCCCTGGTAGCGGCCGACGTCCGGCAGGGCGTCCGGTTCGCGGTGGAAATTCACGTAGCGGACGCGATGGCCGCGGTCGCGGAGCATCGGGTCGAGCGTGCCGAGCGGTTCGGCGGCAACATGCTGGAAGACGAGTATTCTGGCCACGGTAAGGGCCTGTCACTACGACCTGGAAAGTCGCACTAGCTTGCCGGCCGGGTTTGCCCGTCGCCGCGGATCACCCACTTGTAGCTGGTCAGTTCCGGCAGCGCCATCGGGCCGCGTGCATGCAGTTTCTGTGTGCTGATCCCGATCTCCGCGCCCATGCCGAACTGGCCGCCGTCGGTGAAAGCGGTGGATGCATTGGCGTAAACCGCCGCGGCGTCCACCTCGTTCAGGAAGGTCTCGATGATGTCCGGGTCCTCGGCCACGATCGCCTCGGAGTGCATCGAACTGTAGCGGTGGATATGGTCGAGTGCTTCGTCGAGGTCCGCCACGGTCTTTATCGACATCCGCAGGGACAGGAATTCCTGGCCGAAGTGCTCTTCGAGCGCGTGCTGCAGCGGGCCGGCATAGCGTCCGTCCAGTACCGCGAAAGCCTCTTCATCGGCAAAAATTTCGACGTCATGCTGCTCACCCATCTCGCGCACGAGCTCCGGCAGTTCGGGTAACAGCTCGCGGTGAATGACCAGTGTGTCCAGCGCGTTGCAAACGCTGACGCGGCGCGTCTTGGCGTTGGTGACGATTGCCCGCGCCTTCTCCAGGTCCGCGCTGGCGTCCACGTAGGTATGGACGATGCCGGCCCCGGTTTCGATGACCGGGATCTTCGCGTTGTCGCGGACGAAATCGATCAGCCCCTTCGAGCCGCGCGGAATGGCCAGGTCGATGCGGCCGACCGCGCCCAGGATCAGCGGCAGGTACTCGCGCTCCGGCGGCGCGAGGAACACCGCCCCGGGCGATAGCCCGTTCGCGTCCAGCACCTCGTGCATCAGGCGCACGATCACCGTGTTGGTGTCGTGCGCATCGCTGCTGCCTTTCAACACGCAGGCATTGCGTGTTTTCAGGCAGAGCGCGAAAACGTCGAAGGTGACGTTGGGCCGTGACTCGAATATGACGGCGATCACGCCCATCGGCACCCGCACCTTGCTGAGCTCCAGGCCGTTGTCCAGCCGGCGTTGCTCGAGCACCTCGCCGATCGGCGAGGGCAGGGCGGCCACCGCCCGCAGGTCGCTCGCGATTCCCTCGAGGCGGAAAGCGTTGAGCAGCAGGCGGTCGTACTTGGGATCGCTTTCGGGCATGCGGGACAGGTCGCTGCGGTTGGCCTCGAGAATCTCTTCCGATGCCGCGAGCGCCCGGTCGGCCAACGCGCACAGCACCGTCCGGATCTTCTCGTCGTTGCAGCGAGCGAGTACGCGAGCCGCGTTGCGAGCACGGTCGAGTCCTCGTTCCAGGTCTTCCGACTTGGCCGGTTTCATGTCGTCCATCGTATCCGTCACGTGTCTTTCAGCGTACCAGGTACAGGTAATCGTAATGAATCAGGGGCTTTTGTCCACGCTGGCCGGCCAGCCGCCCGGCTTCCTCGTGGTCGTAACGGGCCAGGCCGCAGCCGATGACCCGGCCGGAGGGTTCGCGAATCTGGATCACGTCCCCGCGCTTGAACCGCCCCTCGACCGAGGCCACGCCGACCGGCAGCAGGCTGGCCAATCGGTTGCGGTCGAGCAGCGCCGAGGCGGCGCCTTCGTTGACGGTGACCGAGCCGGCGGCGTGGCCGTCCGCGCTGGCCAGCCAACGCTTGGCCGGCGATGCTTCGCGCCGCGCCGGAAACCGGGTTCCGGCAGGTTCTCCGCGCGACACCTTGAGCAGGATGTCCGGGTCTCCGCCGTCTGCAATCACGACTTCCGTACCCAGGCTGGCGGTTTTGCGGGCGATGGCCAGCTTGCTGTGCATGCCGCCCCGGCCCAGGGCCGAGGTGCCCCGCGAGACCAGTTCGTCCGGCTGGTGCTGCTCATCGTTCCAGGTTTCGATACAGTGGGTTTCCGGGTCTTCCGGGTCGCCGTCGAACACGCCGGGCACGGTGCTCAGCAGGCACAGCAGGTCGGCGCCGACCATGCCGGCCAGCAAACCCGCCAGTTCGTCGTTGTCGGTGAACATCAGCTCGGTGATCGAAACCACGTCGTTTTCGTTGACGACCGGCACGATGCCCGCGCTCAGCAGGCTGTCTATACAACCGCGCATGTTCAGGTAGTGGCGCCGGGTCTGGAAGTCGCTCTTGCTGGCGAGCACCTGGGCAACAGTGAGATCCCGTTCGCCAAAGAACTTACGGTAACTCTCCATCAGCAGGACCTGTCCGGTCGCGGCCAGGACCTGCTTGCGTGCGACCGGGTCGCTGATGCGGTCGAGCCGGCCGCCGATCACGCCGGTGCCCGCCGCGACCGCGCCAGAGGATACCAGCAGCAATTGCCACCCGTCCCGCACCAGGCCGGCGGCCTGGTCCACGAGGTTCGACAGTACCTCCCGGTTCAGCGCCCCTTGCGGGTCGCACAATACCTGGCTGCCGATCTTGACGACAACACGCCGCTCCACGGGACTGCTTTACGGCTGGGACAGGCCCAGCACGTCCACGCCCTGGTCGAACACGATGTCGACAGGGATGTTCGCCGAAGCCAGGCGGTCCAGGTCGGCCTGCAACTGCGGGCTGACGGTGGCCATGGTCTTCACGAACTCGTCCACCGCCAGGTAGTCACCGTTGCCCTGCAGGGTCAGGAGCTTGTAGCTGAGGTCCTTGATGGCCTGCTCGAATTGCGGCTTGTTGACCCGGTAGGTGCCGGTGTCGTCATCGCGGGTAAAGGCGCCGGCCTGTTCGAAGAAATTGAACCGGATCATGTTCGCCCGGCCGTGGGCCTCGGTCGCGCCGAAGCGAATGGAGCGGAAGATGCCGGCGAGAAAGGTCACGTAGTCATTCATCAGCTCCCCTTCCGTGATCTCGCCCTTCTCACGCATCTTCTGGACCATGTACAGGCCCAGGATGTCGGCCTTGCCTTCTTCCAGCGCGGAGGCGTGCTCCTTCATGGCGTGCCGCACCGTATCGGTGCCGTCCAGCGTGTTCTTGATGCCCAGCCCGTGGGCCACTTCGTGGAACATCGTGTTGCCGAAGAACGAGTCGAAGGACAGGTAATGGCGCTGGTCCTCGGCGATCAGCACGTCGGCGATCGGCACCATGATCTTGTTGTACTTGGCCAACATGGCGTTTTTCAGCTGCAGACGCCGTGTGCCCTTGGCCAGTTGGACCTCCTCGTCGTTGGGCAGGTTGATCGCGATGGTCTTGCCTCCGGCGTTGCAGTGCCCCGCGTAGTAGATGACGTCATAGGCATTCAGGTCGGCGTCAGACCCGGGCACTTCTTGCTTGTAAGCGTCCGGCACCGGCAAGCCTTTCTGCAGTTCCGGCAGGTACTTGGCAAAGCGTGCCAGCCGATCGCTCCACTCCCGATCCTTGATCAGTACGTACGATTCGTAGGCCGCCCGGTAACCGAACAGCTGGTCCTCGTAGGTCTCGATCGGACCGATCACCAGTTCGATCGGGTTGTTCTTCATGTTCATCCAGGCCATGTCGGACGGCTGGAAGTCGTCGGTCTCCAGGGCCGTGGCCCGCATGCGCAGGTAATTGGAAAATTCCGGGTCGGCGGCGAGGTCGGCGGCCTGGCGCAGCAGGTCGGCAGCCTGCGCGAGCCTGTCCGCATAGGCGACATGGTAGGGCACGAGCTTCAGCTGACCTTCGCTGTCGCGCCGCACCAGCGAGTACAGGCCGTCCTTGCCTTCCTGGTTCCAGGCCTCGAATTCGTCCTTCGTCATGTCGGCCGGGTAGAACTGTGCGCCGAGCGGTTTGGGACCGGCGCCCTCGATGAACGGCTGGTCCTCGGCCAACCGGTCCCAGGGCCCGTAGTTGATCTCGGCGAAGCGGCGCGTGGCCGGATCCTCGATCGAAGCCAGGAACGGTTCCTTCTCGCCGTAGGCCTGCAGCCAGAACAGGTCGTCCATGATCTTGCTGGCCTGGATCAACAGGGGGATCATCGCTTTCTGGTTGTCGTCCAGACCGCTGAGGTCCGCGGTCAGCTTCACCGTCGCATAGATATCGAAGCGCGAATGCTCCTCGGCAGGCGCCTCGCGGACGGCCACGGCGGGCTCTGCGATCTCTTCGGCCGACGCCGCTTCGGGCTTGGGGGGTTCGGACTTCTGGCAGCCAACGAGGGAAAGGGTTGCTGCCAGCGCAAGCAGGTATTGCAGATGCATGGGCGAACGCATGGGAATTCTCCGTGGGATTGGTGCAATGTTCAACCGACCAATGATATCAGAGCCATTGATCGCACGGGACCGCGCGCCTGTGCTGAACGGACGGTGAGGCCGCGGGACCGGTATCCACTGCCTCCCGCATGAGCGGTTTCAGCTGCAACCTAAAACAGGCGGTGCGTGTCCACCCGAACGTTCGCATGAAAGCCTTGTAATCGGGCACTTCCTGCCCCCATTTCGCTGTCATCGCATATAATTGACCGGTTACGGGAGAGCGATAGCCATGCCAATTTACGAGTATCGATGCGAAGCCTGCGGGCACGAACTTGAGAGGCTTCAGCGGATCAGCGATGCGCCGCTCACCGATTGCCCCCAGTGCGGCAAGCCGAAGTTGCGCCGGCTCGTTTCCGCGGCCGGATTCCGCCTCAAGGGCGGCGGTTGGTATGAAACTGATTTCAAGAAGGACGGCAAGAAAAACTTGCACGATTCCGCAGCCCCGGACGGCACTTCCGCGAAGTCCGGCGACAAGAAACCGGCGGCGGACAAGAAGGAAACCTCCGGCAAGTCCGCAGAATCCAAGTCCGACACGGCCTGAACAGGCCGAGCCTTTTCCCATTTCCAGACCAGGTAGCCCCGACATGCGCACACATTATTGCGGCGAAGTGAACGAACAACTGGCCGACCAGACGGTTCAGCTCTGCGGCTGGGTGGACCGGCGCCGGGACCTGGGCGGATTGATCTTCGTGGGTTTGCGTGACCACAAGGGGGTGGTGCAGGTGGTGGTGGAGCCGGACAGCCCCGCCTTCGCGGACGCCGAGTCGCTGCGCAACGAATTCTGCGTAAAAGTCGCAGGACAGGTGCGGATGAGGCCGGAAAGCCAGTGGAACGAAGCCATGGCGACAGGCAAGGTCGAAGTCGTGGCCGAACGGGTCGAAGTGTTGAACGCCTCCGCGCCCATGCCGCTGATGATGAGCGACGAAGATGGCGAGGAAATACGGCTCAAGTATCGCTACCTCGATCTGCGCCGGCCGCGCATGCAGCGCAACCTGCGCACGCGAGCCCGCATGTATCGCGCGATCCGGGACAGCCTGGACGCCAGGGGCTTCACCGAGTTGGAAACGCCCATTCTGACCAAGGCCACACCCGAAGGCGCCCGCGACTACCTCGTGCCCAGCCGGGTGCACGCCGGCCAGTTCTATGCCCTCCCGCAGTCGCCCCAGCTGTTCAAGCAGCTGCTGATGATGGCCGGCATGGACCGCTACTACCAGATTGCCCGCTGTTTCCGGGACGAGGACCTGCGCGCGGACCGGCAGCCCGAGTTCACCCAGCTCGATATCGAGATGGCCTTCGTCGAGGAACGCGACGTGCAGGGCCTGGCGGAAAGCATGATCCGGGACATCTATCGCGACACCCTGGACGTGGAGTTGGCAGACCCGTTTCCGCGTCTGTCCTGGCGCGAGGCCATGGACCGTTACGGCTCCGACAAGCCCGATCTGCGCATCCCGATGGAGCTCGCCACCGTCGACGAGCACGTCGCCCATGTTGAATTCCGGGTGTTTTCCGAGCCGGCCACCGCCGAGGGCTCGCGGGTCGCAGCGCTGCGCGTGCCGGGCGGCGCAACGCTATCGCGCAAGCAGATCGACGAATATTCGGCCTACGTGGCGCGCTACGGCGCAAAGGGCCTGGCCTGGATCAAGGTGAACGACCTGGCTGCCGGGATCGAGGGCCTGCAATCGCCTATCGCCAAGTTCCTCGACGAACGCGCCTGGCAAGGTATCGCCGGGGCCACCGGGGCGCAGTCCGGTGACATCATCCTGTTCGGGGCCGGCGAATGGCTCGCCGCGAGCACCTTCATGGGCGCTTTGCTGGTGCGTGTCGGGCGGGACCTGGAGCTGGTCGAAGATGACTGGAAACCATTGTGGGTCACCGAGTTCCCAATGTTCGAGTGGGACGTGGACGCGGCGCGTTTCCTGGCCATGCACCATCCGTTCACTGCTCCCGCACTGGCCGATCCCGCACGGCTTCTGGAGGAGCCGGGCAAGGCCCTGTCCAAGGGTTACGACATGGTGCTGAACGGCGCCGAGATCGGCGGGGGTTCGATCCGTATCCACAACCCGGACATGCAGCGCGCCGTGTTTCAGTTGCTGGGCATCGGCGAAGAGGAAGCACGCCAGAAATTCGGCTTTCTGCTCGAGGCGCTTCGCTACGGCTGCCCGCCTCACGGCGGCATCGCCTTCGGTCTGGACCGCATTGCGGCGCTGATGTCGGGTGAAGAATCCATCCGCGATGTCATCGCGTTCCCGAAAACCACCACCGCGCAGTGCCTGCTGACCTCGGCGCCGTCCGCGGTGCCGGACGACCAGGTGGCGGAGCTCCATATCCGGGCCGTCGTCGACGACGACTGAGCCGCCGGCGGAGCCCGAGTTGAGGCCTGCTCCCGGCAAGGCGCCACCGCAGACGGAGGGGGTCGGCGTGACGGCCGCCCTGGCGGCCTACATCTTCTGGGGTCTGGCCCCGATCTATTTCAAGCTGATCCAGTCGGCGCCGGCGCTGGAGATCATTGCGCACCGCATCCTGTGGTCGGTGCCGATGCTGGCCGGGTTCCTGCTGCTGAGGGACGGATCGAGGTTCTGGCAGCGCGTGCGCCTGCCGTTGCGAACCGTCGGTATCCTTCTGGTTTCCGGCAGCCTGGTAGCGACCAACTGGCTGATCTTCGTCTGGGCGGTCGTCAACGGCCAGGTGCTGGCCACCAGCCTCGGTTATTTCATCGGCCCGCTGGTGAACTTCCTGCTGGGCTTCCTGTTCCTGCACGAGCGCATGACCCTGGTGCAGCGCTTTGGTGTGCTCATCGCCGCTTCCGGCACCATCTACCTGGGCTGGTACCTCGGCGCAGCGCCGTGGATCTCGCTCAGCCTGGCGTTCTCGTTCGGGGTGTACGGCCTGGTGCGGAAATTGCTGAATGTCGGACCCATGGTCGGCCTGTTGTGGGAGACGCTGCTGCTGTCACTGCCCGCGGCGGGCTACATCACCTGGTCGGCCGGGCGCGGCGAACTCTATTTCGGCTCCGCCGGCGCCCTGCAGGCCACCTTGCTGGCGCTGGCCGGGCTGGTGACCGTGTTGCCGCTGGTCTGGTTCAACGTCGCCGCGCGATCCCTGCGCCTGACCACGCTGGGCTTTTTCCAGTACATCGCGCCGTCGATGACTTTCCTGCTGTCGGTTTTCGTGTACGGGGAAGCCTTCACCCCCGGCCATGCCGTTGCCTTCGGCTGCATCTGGTTCGCGCTGGCCATGATCTCGGTCGAATCCTGGAAGAAGGCGCGTGCCCTGCCGCGTCTGCGCCGCCGCGTGCCATGAACGGGCGAGAAGTCGTCCTGGTGCATGGCCTGTGGTTCGGCCCCTGGTCCATGCGCTTGCTGGCGCGACGCCTGCGCCGCGCGGGATTCCGGACGCGGTTCTTCCGCTATCGCACCACCCGCGGTAGCCTGGAGCGGCACACGCGCGACCTGCGTGCGCTCATCGGTGACGCGGCGGAACATCCGCCGCACATCGTCGCGCACAGCCTGGGCGGGCTGGTTACTCTGAAGCTGCTGGCGGAGACGTCGGGGCTGGAGGCGGCGCACGTCGTCCTGCTGGGCAGTCCCCTGCGCGGCAGCGTGGTGGCGCGCAAGGCAGGCCGCATTCCCGGCGGTCGCAAGCTGATCGGCGCGGCGCGCGGCGCCCTGCTGAGCGGTCACCAGTCGCCGCTTGCGCCCAACGCGGTCGGAATGATCGCCGGCACGCGCGGCTTCGGCCTGGGCCTGCTGGTCGGCGGCCTGGGAGGGCCCGGTGATGGCACGGTGGCGTTGGCGGAAACCCGGGCGGAAGGCCTGGTCGATCGCCTCGAATGCCCCGTCACCCATACGGGCATGCTGTTCTCTCGCGAGGTGGCGCGCCAGGTGGCGGAATTCCTGCATCGCGGGCGCTTCGATCACTCCCGTCAGTAAATCCGCCCGTGCTAAAATGCGCTGTTTATCTCAAAGGGTGGTTTCGCCATGGCCGGACACAGCAAATGGGCCAACATTCAGCATCGCAAGAGCAAGGTCGACGCCAAGCGCGGCAAGATTTTCACCCGCATCAACCGTGAACTGACGGTGGCGGCCCGCGAGGGCGGCGGCGACCCCGACGCGAATCCGCGCCTGCGCCTGGCCGTGCAGAAGGCCAACGCGGCCAACATGCCCAAGGACACCATCGAGCGCACCATCAAGAAGGCGACCGGCGAACTGGAAGGGGTCACCTACGAAGAAATCCGCTACGAGGGTTACGCGCCCGGCGGCGTGGCCGTGATGATCGACACCCTCACCGACAACCGCAACCGGACCGTGGCCGAAGTGCGTCACGCCTTCTCCAAGCACGGCGGCAATCTCGGCACCGACGGTTCGGTGGCCTACATGTTCAGCCAGGTCGGGGTGCTCAACTTCGAGCCCGGCACCTCCGAGGACAAGGTCATGGAGATCGCGCTCGAGGCGGGTGCGGACGACGTGATAACCGAGGATGACGGCTCCATCGAAGTCCTGACTTCGCCCGAAGCCTACGCCGAAGTCGCGGACGCCATGCAGCGGGGTGGCCTGGAACCGGCCAACTCCGAGATCACCATGCGCGCCAGCACCGAGGTCGAACTGGACGAGGAAACCGGCCGCAAGATCGTCCGCTTCCTCGACGTGCTCGAGGACCTCGACGATGCCCAGGCGGTCTATTCCAACGCCGACATCCCGGACGAGGCCTACGAGGACGAATGAACCGGCGGTCAGAAGCCAGCGACGGCGGGCCCTGCTGAACGATGCGTATCCTGGGCATCGATCCGGGCTCGCGAACGACGGGGTACGGCATCATCGAAGTGGACGGTGACCGCATATCGGCGGTGCATCACGGTGTCATCAAGACCGGTGGCGGGGAGTTTCCGGAGCGACTCGGCGTGATCTTCGCTGCTCTCAAGGAGTTGATCGACGAGCACCGGCCCTCCGAAGTTGCGGTCGAGACGGTTTTCGTCAGCCACAATGTGCAGTCGGCGTTGAAACTGGGTCAGGCTCGCGGGGCCGCGGTCTGCGCGGCGATTTCCATGGGGCTCCCGGTCTCGGAGTATTCGCCGCGCTCGGTCAAGCAGGCAATCGTAGGCCGCGGCGGCGCAGACAAGGTGCAGGTTCAGCACATGGTTTCGGTGCTGCTGCGGCTGGCGGAGAACCCGCTGGAGGACGCCGCCGACGCGCTGGCTGTGGCATTATGTCACCAGCATACGCAGCAGACCGTGAGCAGGATGCAGAATCTGCAGAGACCATGATCGCACGCCTATCGGGAATCCTCCTGTCCAAACAGCCCCCACACCTGGTGATCGACGTCGCTGGCGTCGGTTACGAGGTCGAAGCGCCACTGTCCGTCTTCTATGATCTGCCGGAGACCGGCCAGCCGGTGGTGCTCCTGACGCACCTTTCGGTCAAGGAAGACAGCCATACGCTTTACGGCTTCGCCAGCGAGGCCGAGCGTACGCTGTTCCGGCAGTTGCTGAAGATCAGCGGAATCGGCGCCAAGCTGGCGCTGACGATCCTGTCCGGGGCCAGCGGCGATGAGCTCGCGCGCTACGTGCAGGACGGCGACACCGCGTCGCTCACGCGGTTGCCCGGCATCGGCAAGAAAACCGCCGAGCGGATCATCGTCGAGTTGCGGGACAAGCTGGAGGCGTACCCGGTCGCCGAGGGAGGAGTCGCGAAACCGTCGGGAAACACCGCAGGCGGCGCGAGCGGCGAAGCGATCAATGCCCTGCAGGCCCTGGGTTACAAGCCGCAGGAAGCCAGCCGGATGGTGCGCGCCGTCGCCCAGCCCGACATGGCGGTGGAACAGATCATCCGCAGCGCCCTGCAATCGACGGTAAAAACCTCGTGAGGCGGCCGCCACGCGCGGCCGGACGGCCAACGGACGGAATCTGAATGAACGAAGCGGAACCACGAATCGTTTCACCCGAGGACAACCAGGAAGACCTGGCGCTGGACGCCAACCTGCGGCCGAGGAGCCTGGACGAGTACGTCGGACAACCCGCGATGCGGGAGAAGCTGTCGATCTTCCTGGAGGCGGCCAGGCGCCGCAACGGCGCGCTGGACCACATGCTGATCTTCGGGCCGCCGGGACTCGGCAAGACCACGCTGGCGCACGTGATCGCCAACGAACTGGGCGTGCAGTTGCGCCAGACGTCCGGCCCGGTGCTGGAACGCGCCGGCGACCTGGCTGCACTGCTCACCAATCTGCAGCCACGCGACGTGCTGTTCGTGGATGAAATCCACCGCCTGTCGCCGGTGGTCGAGGAGGTGCTGTACCCGGCGCTGGAGGATTTCCAGATCGACATCATGATCGGCGAGGGCCCGGCGGCGCGTTCCATCAAGCTGGACCTGCCGCGTTTCACGCTGATCGGCGCGACCACCCGTGCCGGTTTGCTGACCTCGCCGCTCCGCGACCGTTTCGGCATCGTCGAGCGTCTGGAATTCTACAACTCGGAGGAATTGTCCCGGATCGTCACACGGTCGGCAGGAATTCTCCAGATTGAAATCGATAATGAAGGCGCGCTGGAAATCGCGCGGCGCTCCCGCGGTACGCCGCGCGTGGCCAACAGGTTGTTGCGGCGCGTCCGTGACTATGCCGAGGTGAAGGGTGACGGATTCATCGACCAGGCGGTGGCGGACGCGGCCATGAAAATGCTGCAGGTGGACGATCGCGGCTTCGACACCATGGACCGGCGCCTGCTGCAACTGATCATCGAGCAGTTCGACGGCGGCCCGGTAGGGGTGGAAAGCATCGCCGCCGCATTGTCGGAAGAGCGGGGCACCGTCGAGGATGTGCTGGAGCCGTACCTGATCCAGCAGGGTTACATCTCGCGCACCGCCCGTGGGCGCATGGCGACCGCGAAGGCTTACAGCCACTTTGGCCTGAAACATCCATCGGCCGTGGGCAAGACGGACCTGTTTGACGGTTAACCCGGTTTCGGTGGCCGAAGCGTTACAGGGAATGAAGGACGGCAACAAGGACGCATTTACCTGGCGGGTGCGGGTGTATTACGAGGACACCGACGCAGGTGGGGTCGTATACCATTCGCGCTATCTGAACTTTTTCGAGCGGGCGCGGACCGAACTGCTTCGGTCGGCCGGCGTCGAACAGACTGGGCTGAAAGAACAGCACAACCTGATCTGGGTGGTGCACGAGATCAGCGTCAAGTTCAGGCAGGCGGCCAGGATGGATGACGTACTGCTGGTTTCCGCCGAGTTGACGCCCCTGAAGGGGGTGCGGCAGGGGTTCCGGCAGGAGATGGTGCGCGAGTCCGACGGTGTGCGGATCGCGAGCGCGGAACTGAGTGCGGTGATGCTGCACGCGGACAGCCTCAAGCCGGCGCGAATGCCGGCCTGGATCAGGCAGATGTTGGAGAGGATGAAGAATGCAGAATGAATTACAGATCTGGCAGTTGGTGCTGGACGCCAGTTGGCTGGTCAAGGGCGTCATGGCGCTCCTGCTGGTCGCTTCGGTGGCGTCGTGGATGATCATGTTCCGCAAACGCCAGGCGTTGCGGGATGCCGAGAAGGAAGCCAACACCTTCGAGGAGAAATTCTGGTCCGGCACCGACCTGACGGCGCTGCACGAGTCCATCACGTCCAGCCACCGCACCACCCGCGGCATGGAAAAGATCTTCGACGCGGGTTTCGCCGAGTTTCTGCGCATGCGCCAGCAGTCCCGCATGACTCCGAACGCGATGGTCGAAGGCGCCCAGCGTGCGATGCGCATCGCGACGACTCGGGAGACCGAGGACCTGGAGCACCACCTGAACTTCCTGGCCACCGTGGGTTCCACCAGTCCCTACGTGGGCCTGTTCGGAACCGTGTGGGGCATCATGACCTCGTTCCACCAGCTGGCAAACGTCAACCAGGCCACGATCGCGATGGTGGCGCCGGGCATTTCCGAAGCGCTGGTGGCCACGGCAATGGGCCTGTTCGCGGCCATCCCGGCCGTGATCGGCTACAACCGCTATTCCAACCAGGTGGAGCGGCTGGAAGTGCGCTACGACAATTTCAAGGAGGAATTCTCCAGTATCCTGCAGCGCCAGGCCCACCGCCTCGTCGAGGAGTAAACCGCGATGGAGACCCTCAAGGCGCGACGCCGCCCCATGTCAGAAATTAACGTCGTTCCGTACATCGACGTCATGCTGGTGTTACTGGTGATCTTCATGATCACCGCGCCATTGCTGAACCTGGGCGTAGAGGTCGAATTGCCCAAGGCCGACGCCGAGCCGATGGACGTGGAGCAGAACAACGAGCCGCTGGTGGTGACCGTACTCACCAACGGCGACCTGTACCTGAACGCAGGGGGCGACCTCGACGGCACCTCCAGCGGCCTGATCGACCCGGAAACCCTGGTGTCGACCGTCTCCGCGATCGTGCGGAGAAATCCCGGAATCCAGGTGCTGGTCGGTGGCGACCGGGGCGCTGACTACGGCCAGGTGTATGCCGCGCTGGTGTTGCTGCAGAAGGCCGGTGTCAGCAAGGTCGGCCTGATGAGCGATCCGGCCGAACTCGGCTACGGCGGGAACGACAAGGCGGAATAGGCCGTGGTCTCCCGGGGCGAATTCTTCGCGCAGGCCCGGGCGTTCTCGGGCGCCATCCTGGTCCATCTGCTGATGGCCGCGTTGATCGTGCTCGGCACCATGCACTGGAAGCCGTTCCGCAAGGAAAATCCGGTCGGCCTGACCATCGAAGCCGTGATCGTCGACACCTCGGAGATCAGGAAGCAGCGCGAGGAAGCGCGCCAGGCCGCCGAACGCGAAGAGCGCAGACAACAGCGTGCAGCCGAGCTGGAAAAGCAGCGCCAGCGCGAGCTGGAGCAGCAGAAGGCCGAGGAACAGCGCCAGCGGAGGTTGGAGGAGCAGCGCAAGAAAGAGGCTGCCGACCGGCTGCAGAAGCTGCGCGTCGAGCGTGAACGCAAGCTTGA
>JASFKQ010000083.1:0-14299 GCA_050118555.1 Lysobacterales bacterium | reverse complement strand
CGGTCGTGACCCAGCGCGCGCTGGATCACGGCGCCTCGGGCTTCATTCCCAAGTCGTCGAGTATCGACACCATTACGCAGGCGATCAACGCCATCATGATGGGTGAGATCTGGTCGCCGGAATCGGTACAGCCGGACCTGCCGGGCGGCAACGTGTCCGAACTGGAACTGGCGGACCGACTGACGCGGTTGACGCCGCAGCAGTTCAAGGTGCTGATGATGATGTCCCAGGGTTTGCTCAACAAGCAGATCGCTTACGACCTGGGTGTGTCCGAAGCCACCATCAAGGCGCACGTCACCGCGATCATGGGCAAACTGGGTGTCAGCAACCGGACCCAGGCCGTGCTCGCCGCCCACCGCCTCGCCGTAACCGACCCGAACGCGCGGCTGTAAGTTCAGGCGTCGGGGGCTTGCCTGTAAACTTTCCGCAGAAGACGCGGAACACGCTGAATAGGATGGGCTAGATGCCACCCATACGAGCGAGAGGCAGGCATTTGTAATTGTCTTCGGCGTGTTCGGCGGAGAAGTCTCTTGAAGACCTGACGCCTAGGCCTCGGTTTTGAGGGTATTGGCCATCAGGGCCCGCAGGGCGGCGGGCTTGATGGGTTTGCGCAGCAGCGCGTAGCCGCGCTGCTGGACGGCCTCTTCGAGTTCGACGGAGCGGTCGGCCGTGATCACAATGGCGCACAGCACCTGGCCGGTTATGCGGGCGAGATGCTCCATCACGTCGAGACCGTGGCGATGGTCGGCCAGATGATAGTCGACCAAGACGATGTCCGGGGCACCGTTGTCCCGGACTTGTTGCTCGGCGGCGTCCTGGTCCTCCGCCAGCATCACGCTGTATCCCCAGCGGCTCAGCAGCATCTGCATGCCTTCCAGGATTTCCGGCTCGTTGTCGATGCACAGAACGGTCTGACCTTCCAGCCTCGCGGAATCCCTTCGTGCATCCGCCGTGCCGGTCTTTGCCGCAACCGCTCCGCTTTCGGCCAGGGGAACCGTGATCGAGAAGCAGCTGCCCTTCCCGGGTGTGGAACGTACATCCATCGTGAGGCCGAGCATGCGTGCGCTGCGGTCGCATATCGCGAGACCCAGGCCCAGGCCGCGTTCTTCCTGGCGTTGGGCGTAGTCCAGTCGGTGGAACTCCTGGAAGATGGTCTTGAGATCGGCCTCGTCGATGCCCACGCCCGTGTCCCAGACGCTGATCCTCAGGTTGCCCGAACGGCGGCGACAGCCCAACAGCACGCCGCCGCGCTCGGTGTAGCGTATGGCGTTGGCGAGGAAATTCTGCAGGATACGGTAGAGCAGCTTGCGGTCCGTCTCGAGATAATATTTCGTTTTGCGAACGCGTAATTGCAGGTCCCGGTTGGCAGCGAGCGGTTTGAAGCGCCGCCGCAGTTGCTCGAACAGTTCTTCAAGCGGGATCAACTCCGGTTCGGGTTGGAACATGCCGGAGTCGAGCTTGGAAATGTCGAGCAATGCGCTCAGCAGTTCCTCTGCCGCCGTCAGGCTGCGATCGACCCGCTTGACCAGCAGTCCGCGCTCTTTGTCGGGGTCCGCCTGCTGGCGCAGTATGGAGACGAACAGGCGGGCCGCATTCATCGGCTGCAAAAGGTCGTGGCTGGCGGCTGCCAGGAAGCGGGTCTTGCTCTGGTTGGCGGCCTCCGCCGATGTCCTTGCCTCCTCCACTTCGCGGATTGCCTCGCTGAGCTCCCGCGTTCGCTGTTCCACCCTCTGTTCCAGCGTTTCGTTGATTTCCTGCAGTTCCCGTTCGATTTCCTTGTAGTGGGTAATGTCCGTGAATGTAGTCACGTAGCCCCCGCCGGGCATCGGGTTACCGCGGATCTCGAGCACGCGATCGCCTACCCACGGGCGCTCGAAAACATACGGCGCGCCAATACGTAACCGCTCGACGCGCTTGCGGGTCTCGGCCTCGTGGTCGCCTTTGCCGATCAGCCCCCGCTTCGCGTTCAGCAAAATCAGCTCCTCGATCGGCTGCCCCAGGTACACCTGATCCTCCGAGAAGTTCATCATTTCCAGGTAGCGTCGGTTCCAGCCCACCAGGCACAAATCACGGTCTACTACCGAGACGCCTTGGGACATGTTGTCCAGGGTCGCCTCGAGCAGTTCCCTGTTGAACTGTACCGCCTGGGAGGTCTGGTCCAGCAGCTCCATGACCGCATCCGGACCCAGGCCCCGGTGGTGCAGGGCGGTCGTCAGAACGGTTCGGGCCGACGCTGAACCGATCGATCCAGCCAGCAGTCTCTCCCCGAACTGCACGGTTGCGGGCGAAGCAAGGGCTGTCGCTTCCAGATCCACCGTGCCGAGATGCGTGGCCAGCGCTTCGACGGTGTTTTCCATGCCCAGGAAGCGACCGATTGTCTTTTGCAGTTCACCGATCGTGATCAGGCCGCCGTCCTTCTGCTCAGCGGCGCGGGCGTTATCCGGAGCGGGATCGAAGTCCGGGGCGAACAGTGAACCCATCACGACTGCGAAAGCATTCAGGAACAGCGACCACGCCGCGCCCTCATTGAACGGGATGTCCGGTAGTCCGAGGGCGCTGCCGCCGTTGAGCGAGGGTAACAGCAGCAGCAGGAACCAGGACACGGCTCCCGTCGTCAGGCCTGCGATGGCGCCGGCGCGGCTGGCTGCCTTCCAGTAGAGGCCAATCAACATCGCAGGCGCGAACTGTGCGGCGGCCGAAAACGACAACAACCCGATGGACGCCAGCGCCACGCCGCCTTCAATGGCGCGGTAGTAGAGGTACGCCAGCAGCGTGATGGCCAGGATCGATACGCGCCGAACCCGCAGCAGGGTGCGGGACAGATCGGACTGTCGCCGGCCAGAGGCGAAAGACGTTCTCAACAGAAGCGGCATTACGATATCGTTGCTGACCATGATGGCAAGGGCGACCGTGGCGACGATCACCATGCCAGTGGCAGCGCTGAACCCACCGAGAAACGCAAGTACGGTGAGACCATTCTGGTTGAAGGCGATGGGCAGTGAGAGAACGTAGGTGTCGGGGTTTACGTCCTGGCCGGAGAACTGGGTCAGCCCGGCCAGTGCGATCGGCACCACGAAAGAGGCGAACAGCATCAGGTAAAGCGGAAACAGCCACCGGGCCAGCTTGAGTTCGTGTGTGTCCCTGAACTCGACGACAGCCACATGGAACTGTCTCGGAAGGCACAGGATGGCCGCCATCGCCAGGACGAGCTGAACCCCGAACCCCTCCGGGAATCGCCAGGGAGAGAACAGCGTCTGATACTCGGTCGTTTCCCGAAGAGTCTTCGCCACCTCTCCGAATCCGCCAAAAATTCCGAACACGACGAATAGGCCAATCGAAAGGAAAGCCAACAATTTGACGATGGACTCGAACGCGATGGCCCACATCAGTCCGCGGTGGTGTTCGCTGGCATCCAGATTTCGCGTACCGAACAGGATGGCAAAGAGCGCGAGTGCCAGCGCGAGATATAGGGGAATGTCAGCCGGCAGGGCCGATTCCGCGCCGGTCGCTCGCGAGATCACGTCGAAACCGATACTGATCCCCTTCAGCTGTAGGGCGATGTACGGCAGCGAGCCGATCACGGCGGCAAAGGTAACGAGAACGGCGATCGAATGGCTGCGCCCGTAGCGGTAGGCGATGTAGTCCGCGATAGAGGTAATTCGCTGATCGCGGCTCGTCAGCGCCATCTTTCGAATCAGGTTGTGCCCGATGAGGAATACGAGCGCAGGGCCGAGGTAAATCGGCAGGAATCCCCAACCGGTCGTAGCCGCGCTGCCCACAGCGCCGTAAAAGGTCCAGGACGTGCAGTAGACAGCCAGCGACAAGGAGTAGATGACCGCCTGGATGTTGCGATGGTCCTGGGCGATACGTTTGCGATCCCCGACCCATGCAATTGCGAAAAGCAGAGCCGTGTAGCCGAGGGCGGTTACGATCAGAAGCCAGGGGCTCAGCATGCGGAGGCCCCGTCGGCCGCTATTGTTCTGCTGATCAGTGCAGTGTGCATGCCCGGCAATATACAAACTTTGGAGGCAAAACACGAAGGTCCTTCTTCGCAGTTCCCGCTCCGCCCTCCACGGAACAGGCTCCAACGCACTGCCCGAAGCTGTTCTACGACTAAAGTAGGGGCGTTTCCGTATTGGCGCCAAAGTAAGATAGCGACCGGGCAACTACCATCGGAGAGGCCAATCATGAGTGAACAACTGAGCAGACAAGCATACTGGAAAGCGAACCTGAGGCTGATGGCGGGCTGCCTGATCGTCTGGTTCGTCGTTTCCTACCTGTTCGGGATTCTGCTGGTCGACCAGCTCAACGCGATCAACCTCGGGGGCTACGGCCTGGGCTTCTGGTTCGCGCAGCAGGGTTCCATTTACGTATTCGTCGTCCTGATCTTCTTCTATGCGTGGCGCATGAACAAGCTGGACCGGCGCTTCGACGTTCACGAAGAATAAGGGAGGCGAACGATGAGTCTACAAACAATGACATTTGTCGTCGTCGGCGCCACTTTCGCGCTGTACATCGGCATCGCAATCTGGTCCCGCGCTTCGAGCACGGGTGAGTTCTATGTCGCCGGCAAGGGTGTGAACCCGGTCCTGAACGGCATGGCGACGGCAGCTGACTGGATGTCCGCGGCGTCGTTCATCTCCATGGCGGGCCTGATCGCCTTCCTCGGCTACGACGCCTCCGTGTACCTGATGGGCTGGACCGGCGGTTACGTCCTGCTGGCTCTGTTGCTGGCGCCTTACCTCCGCAAGTTCGGCAAATTCACGGTGCCCGAATTTATCGGCGAGCGTTACTACTCCAAAGGGGCGCGGCTGGTCGCGGTGATTTCGCTGATCGTGGCCTCCGTCACCTACGTGATTGGCCAGATGAAGGGCATTGGCGTCGTTTTCGGACGATTTCTGGACGTTCCCTTCGAGATCGGCGTGCTGGTGGGCATGGCTATCGTGTTCATCTACGCGGTGCTCGGCGGCATGAAGGGTATTACCTACACGCAGATCGCGCAGTACTGCGTCCTGATTTTCGCCTATTCGGTCCCGGCGATTTTCATCTCGCTCAACCTGACCGGGCATCTGGTGCCACAGACAGGCCTGGGTTCCACCATGGCGGATGGCTCGGGCGTTCACCTGCTGGACAAGCTGGACCAGGTCATCACTGACCTCGGCTTCGCCGCCTATACAGCGCAGAAGGGTACAACACTCAATATCTTCCTGCTGACGCTGTCACTGATGATTGGTACGGCCGGACTACCGCATGTGATCGTCCGCTTTTTCACGGTACCGAAAGTATCCGACGCCCGCATCTCGGCAGGCTGGGCACTGGTGTTCATCGCGATTCTCTACACCACCGCGCCGGCCGTTGGCGCAATGGCGCGGCTGAACCTGATGGATACCATCCAGACCGGGCCCGTTGGCTCTCCGGACGGCAATCTGGTCTATGCCGACCGCCCGAACTGGTTCAAGAACTGGGAGACCACCGGCCTGTTGCAGTTCGAGGACAAGAACGGCGACGGCCGCATCCAGTACTACAACGATGCCAATCCCGATTTTGCGGCCAAGGCCGAGAGTTACGGCTGGAAAGGCAACGAGATGGTCAAGGTCGACCGGGACATCATGGTGCTGGCCAATCCCGAGATCGCCAATCTGCCGAACTGGATCATCGCGCTGGTCACTGCGGGTGGTCTCGCCGCGGCGCTGTCGACGGCGGCCGGCCTGCTGCTGGCGATTTCCTCGGCCATTTCACACGACGTGATCAAAGGCATGATGGCTCCGGACATCTCCGAGAAGAAGGAACTGCTGGCCAGTCGTATCGCGATGGCGGGTGCGATCGTTGTTGCCGGCTATCTCGGCATGAATCCGCCGGGTTTCGCCGCACAGGTGGTTGCGCTGGCATTCGGTCTGGCGGCCGCTTCCATCTTCCCTGCGCTGATGATGGGAATCTTCAACAAGAAGATGAACCTGCAGGGAGCGATCGCGGGGATGCTCACTGGCCTGTTCTCGACGCTGATCTACATCTTCTGGTTCAAGGGCTGGTTCTTCATTCCTGGCACCGAGATGGTCGCCAACAAGCCTGAGAACTGGTTCATGGGCATCTCGACCGAGGCCTTTGGCGCGGTCGGCGCGTTGCTGAACTTCATCGTCGCGTACGTCGTTTCCAAGGTCACGGCCGCGCCGCCGGAGCATATTCAGCATCTGGTGGAAGACATCCGTGTTCCCAGGGGTGCTGCCGCAGCGGTGGATCATTGATTCCTTCCGCAGTCTGAGCGTTCGAACGGGGCCGGTCGTTTGACCGGCCCCTGCTTTTTTTGAGTAGCCAACCGGTGCAGGATGCGGGTTAAAATCCAGACATGCACGACGTAGATCTCGCCGCTGAATTCCTGCACACGGTCCTGCCGTTCAACACTCTCGACAGCGAGGACTTGCAGTCTGTCGCTCGCAAGATCGAGGTCGCATACTACCCGCAGGGCAAGATGATCTTCGCATCGAACCCTCCGCCCGGACTGGCCGTCATCCGCAAGGGCGCCGTGCGCCTGATCGATCCCGACCGACGTTTCCTGGACAAACGGTCGGAAGGTGAACTGTTCGGCCACCATATCTGGTTCCACGGTGAGCAGAAGGACTATCTGTCCGAAGCCGCAGAGGACTGCCTGATCTGGCACCTGCCGCAGGCGGAGTTCGAGGCTGTTTGCGAGCAGCATCCGCTGGTTTCCGAGTTTTTCAGCGGTCACGTCAAGTCCCGGCTCAGCGCCGCCGCCGAAGCCCGGCACGCCGTGACGCAGGTGCGGGACCTGCTGCGCCGGCAACCGGTGATGCTCGATTGTGAACTACCTGTGCGTGAAGCGGCGCGAATGATGAGCGAGGAGAACGTCTCCAGCGTGCTCGTGATGTGTGAGGACCGTCTCGTGGGTATCGTCACGGACAAGGACCTGCGCGTTCGGGTGCTCGCCGCGAACCGCGATCCGGGCGGCCCGATTTCCGGGGTCATGACGTCGGATCCCATGACCCTCGATGCCGCCGCGGACGTGGACTCCGCGTTGTTGATGATGATGCGCAAGAATTATCATCACCTGCCGATCCTCGAAGACGGCAAGCCGGTTGGCCTCGTGACGGCCGGCGACATCCTGAGGGCGCAATCGGAGCATCCCTTGCGGTTGGTCCGGGATATCTACAAGCGCAAGAGCATCGACGACCTGGAAGCGCTGAGCAAGCGCCTGCCTTCCCTGTTCGAGCGGATGGTGCACCTGGGCCGCGACGTGGAAAAGATCGGGCGGCTGGTGACCCAGGTCACCGATGCCTTCAACGTTCGCCTGCTGCAGATGGCGGAACAGGAGTTCGGGCCTCCGCCGTTGCCTTACGCGTGGATCGTCTTCGGGTCACAGGCGCGGGAGGAACAAACGGCCAAGACCGATCAGGACAATGGACTGATTTTGGAACGCGAAGCGGAAGGCGAGGAGGCCGAGTACTTTTCGAACCTGGCGCGTTTCGTCTGCAACGGTCTGGATCGGCTCGGCTACGTTTATTGCCCCGGCGAAATCATGGCCATGAATCCCGTGTGGCGAGTTCCCCTGGCGCGCTGGAAGCGTCACTTCGATGGTTGGATCGACGAGCCGGAACCGAAGTCGGTGATGCACAGCAGTATTTTCTTTGACATGCGCTGCGTGCACGGCAGCACGGAACTGGTCGACGAGTTGCTGGAATACGCAACCGGCCGCGCAAGGGACAACCGGATATTCCGGCGTTTCATGGCCGCCAATTCTCTGAAGCACCGACCGCCAATCGGTTTCTTCCGCCGCTTCGTACAGGAGGACGACGGGTCCCACAGCGAGGGGCTGAACCTGAAACACCGCGGCATCGTACCCATCACTGACCTGGCGCGTATGCGGGCCCTGGAGGGCGGTATCCGGGAGGCGAACACGTTCCGCCGCATCGAACGCGCGATCGAAGAGGGAATCCTCAACGAAAACGACGGTAACAGCCTGCGGGATGCGTTCAAGCTCATCAGTCGGATTCGGCTGGTGCGGCAGGCGGAGCAGATGGCCGCCGGTGAGAAACCCAGCAATTTCGTTTCGCCCGAGGAACTCTCGCCGCTGATGAGGCGCAACCTGAAGGCGGCATTCACGCTTGTGCTGCAATCGCAGAACGCGCTGGCCGAACGTTACCAGGTCCACTGATGCTGCAGCGCTGGCGCCACGGCAGGCGTTGCCTGAAGCTCGCGAAGGGGTGCGAAGAGCCCGTCCTGCGGCGATACCTGGAAGCCTGTTCCCGGCTCGACGTCGACGATATGGCCAATACTCCGATGATCGCGGCGGACCTGGAGCTGACGGGTCTGCGCAAGGGCAGGGACCGCATCGTGGCCATGGGCTGGACGCTCGTCGACAACGGACGGATTCGGGTCGGCAGCAACCGGCACCTGGTGATTAACGCGGACAAAACCGTGGGTGACAGCGCGATGGTACACGAACTCCTCGACAGTGACCTGGCGGCCGGTGAAGCCTTGCGAACGGGACTGGACGCGCTCTTCAGGGCTGCGACAGGGCGGGTATGGATTTTTCACCATGCAAAGCTGGACGTCGCCTTTTTGAAGAACGCCTGGACCCGCCTGAGCGGCACGGCGCCGGGATTCATCGTGCTGGATACGATGCATATCGAGTTCCGGCAACGCAGGCGCCGGGAGGTGCCCGTCAAACACGGCGATCTGCAGTTGGGCCGCATCCGGCGCGCCTATGGCCTTCCGCGCTACACGGCGCACAATGCGCTCAACGATGCATTCGCAACCGCCGAGCTCATGCTTGCCATTGCGGCCAGCATGGAGCCTGATGCGCCACTTCGACTGGGCCCTCACGTGACCTACCTCTGACCAAAGTCGTATGGCTTCGGCAGGAAAGGCATACTAGTCTGGACGCCGGTTGGCGCCGGATTCGAATTCACGCAAATTGGCAGACACGACATGAGCTACAAAGACGTATACCAGCACTCCATCGAAAACCCGGATGCATTCTGGGCGGGTGCAGCTGCGGACCTCACCTGGGACAAGACCTGGGATCGCGTACTGGACGACTCGGACAAACCGTTTTACCAATGGTTTACCGGTGGCGAAATGAACACCTGCTTCAATGCGCTGGACCGGCATTGCGAGGAAGGTCGGGGCTCGCAGAATGCACTGATCTACGACAGCCCGGTTACGGACACCGTGACGCACTTCACCTACGAGGAACTGCGCGATCGCGTCGCGCAGTTCGCGGGCGCACTGCGCAACCGGGGGGTCGCCAAAGGCGATCGCGTGATCATCTACATGCCGATGATTCCGGAGGCCGTCGTCGCCATGCTGGCCTGCGCTCGGATTGGCGCGATCCACTCCGTCGTGTTCGGGGGATTTGCGGCCAAGGAACTGGCCGCCAGGATCACCGATGCGGATCCCGTGTTGGTCATCAGCGCTACGTGCGGTATCGAAGGCAAACGGGTGATTCCGTACGGTCCGCTGTTGGAAAGGGCGCTTGATATTGCGGGAGTGAAAGACTTGCCCTGCATCGTGGTGTCGCGCCCGCAGCTGCCTCTTGAGGGCGCTGGCGAAAACGTAATTTCGTGGGAAGCCGCACTCGAGGGCGCCGATCCGGTGGCCTGCGAGCCCGTCTCCGCCACCGATCCCCTGTACGTCCTCTACACATCGGGAACGACAGGGCAGCCCAAAGGTGTGGTTCGGCCAAGTGGTGGACATGCGGTGGCCCTGAAGTGGAGCATGGACAAGATTTACGATGTCCGCCCGGGCGATGTGTACTGGGCCGCTTCGGATATCGGCTGGGTCGTCGGGCATTCCTACATCGTCTATGCTCCGCTTCTGCATGGCTGCACGACAATACTGTACGAAGGCAAACCGGTAGGGACACCGGACTCGGGAGCTTTCTGGCGAGTCATTGCTCAGCACGGCGTCAATTGCCTGTTTACGGCGCCGACGGCCTTCCGGGCAATCCGACGCGAAGACCCGCATGGAAAATTGCTCCACGAACATGATATTTCCAGTCTGCGAACGCTGTTCCTGGCCGGGGAACGCTGCGACCCCGATACCCTGCACTGGGCTGAGAAACAGCTTGAGGTTCCAGTCATAGACCATTGGTGGCAAACAGAAAGTGGCTGGGCAATGGCTGCCAACCCGATGGGTATCGAAGCATTGCCGGTAAAGGCTGGTTCGCCAACGGTGGCGGTGCCCGGCTACGACATCCAGGTCATCGATGACGCGGGACTGGAACTGCCTCGGGGCCAGTCGGGCAACATCGTGGTCAAGCTGCCGTTGCCTCCGGGCGTGTTACCGACGCTGTGGGGCAATCGACAGCGATACTTTGACACCTATCTTTCACGCTTCGATGGTTACTATCTGACTGGCGACGCCGGCGTGATGGACGAGGACGGCTACCTGTGGGTGATGAGCCGCATCGACGACGTCATCAATGTCGCGGGGCATCGGCTTTCCACCGGCGCCCTGGAGGAGGCGCTCGCAACACACCCCGACGTGGCGGAGTGCGCGGTGATCGGGGTCGAGGACACCCTCAAGGGCGAGATGCCGCTGGGATTCGTGGTGCTGAACGCCGGTTCGCAGATCGATGTTGCTCAGCTGAAGTCCGAACTCGTGCAAACCGTTAGATCCCAGGTTGGTCCGATCGCGACGCCTCGGGATATCATCGTCGTGCAGAGACTGCCCAAGACGCGATCCGGCAAGATTCTTCGCGGCACGATGCGCAAAATAGCGGATCACAAGGACTACGCCATGCCGGCAACCATCGAGGATCCCGCCGTGTTGAAGGAGATCACCGAGGCGCTGGATAAATCGTAGCAGCGGCTTCAGCCGTTATCGCCCGATACAGCCGGAAAGCTTGTGTCACCGCCGGTCGGCGGCCCGTTGCTCGCAGAACCGTCGCAGGCCATCCAGCCCGGCCCGCATTTCCCGGCGCACGACAAATCGAACCAGGGCCCAGTCGATCAAGGCGCCGACAGGGCCCAGGCCCATGCCGTAGCGAACCTGGGTTTCAACGACGGTTCGGTGGCGTTGTTCGCCTATGACCCAGGTTTCCTTGACCTGCTGCATCGGAAAGGGCGCTTTCAGCACGTCAAAGGCGTAGCCCTTGCTTTCGTGCCATTGCGTGACTTCCTCCTCGAAGCGGAACCCCCAGGCATGTCGCATGGCGCGGCGGGTTCCCACGCCGGTGGCTTGTGTGCCGACCAGGCGGGACACCCGCATCGAAGGCACCCAACTGGAAACCGTGCCGAAATCGGCCAACACCTCCCAGACGACGTGGGACGGCGCCGCGATCTCCATTCGTTCTTCCAGTAATCGCATTTACAAGGGCCAAGCCAGCTTCAATTGATCCAGGTCCGGTCGGATGTCTGATCCGCCGGCGTAGACTAGCAGACAACCGGATATCGCTGAAGGGAGATTCGATGGTGCTCTCAAGGCAAACGTCCGTGGCAGATTCGTTCGCCCACTTGGCGACTGATGATGAAAAGGACTTCAGTCTGCAGGACGGATCGAGGATTGCCGTGGTCGGCAGCGGTCCAGCCGGATCCTTTTTTTCCTATTTTCTCCTCAAGATGGCCAGCGCCATCGATCTCAATCTGGAGGTCGATGTCTTCGAACCCCGTTCGTTCAGGTACTGCGGCCCGGCCGGCTGCAACCACTGCGGCGGTATCGTCTCCGAGTCGTTGGTCCAGATTCTGGCGGCCGAAGGCATCGTGTTGCCGCGCGACGTCGTCCAGAAGGGCGTGGAGTCGTACATCGTGCACATGGACGTCGGGGACGTGCCGATCGAGAGCCCGGTCCATGAACGCCGCATTGCGGCGCTGTATCGGGGCAACGGGCCGCGTGAAGGTGGGGACGCACCCCTGCAGAGTTTCGATGGCTATCTGCAGGACATGGCCGTAAGCCGCGGCGCGCGGATCGTTCGCAAACTGATTACCGGCATCGATTGGTCCGATGACTTGCCAAGGCTTCGGTTCGCTGACGGTGCCAGCGATAATTATGATCTGATAGCGGTCGCTGCGGGTGTCAACAGCAACTTCCTGAAGCTACTGGAGGATGCCCCCTGCGGCATCGAACCGCCCCGCACCACGCGCGGCTATATATGCGAGTTCCGCTCCACGGAGGAGGAAATCCGGCGAATCCTCGGCAATTCGGTCCACGTGTTCCTTCTGGATATTCCACGCTTCGAATTCGCAGCGATTATTCCCAAGGGTCAGTTTGCCACCGTGGTGATGGTCGGGGACGACCTGGACCAGGAACTTGTGCACCGCTTTCTGAACGATCCGGTGGTGCGACGGGCGTTCCCAACCGACTCGGTTCCCTGCGTTTGCAGTTGTTCTCCCCTGATCAACCTCGGGGCCAGGACGCGACCCTATGGCGACCGGATCGTGATGGTCGGTGACAGCGGCGTTACGCGCTTGTACAAAGACGGTATCGGCGCGGCATTCCGCACCGGCAAGGCAGCGGCCACCACGGCGATATTCCACGGGGTGGCCAAGGAAAGCTTCGCTCGGCACTTCTGGCCGGCGTGCCGCAATATCGTGAACGACAACTCCGTGGGCAAGCTGATGTTCGCCACGAACGCAATCATGAAGAACTCCCGCTTTACCCGACGCGCGATGCTACGCATGGCGCGGAGGGAACAGTCGACTGCTGGCGCCAAACCGCACATGAGCTCCCTGCTATGGAACATGTTCACCGGCAGCGCGCCGTATGTCGAAATGTTTCGTGGCACCATGCATCCAGGCTTCATCGCCCATCTGGCGGGAAGTCTGGTGGCGGGACTCAGGCCCGGCGAAAAAAATGCGCCGGCGACCCGTGACAGGCTGGCCTGAGTATGGTTACCGGGGCCCTGGGTACGCGATATCGGGACGGCGAAATGATCGTCCGTCAGGGAGAAACCGGGGATAGCATGTACGTCATTCAGGCGGGCCGCGTGGAAGTGGTGCAGCATTCGGGCAACGAGGAGGAACAGCACCTGGCGTTTCTCGATGCCGGGGACTTTTTTGGCGAAATGTCCGTTTTCGAGAAAGAAGTGCGGTCGGCCTCGGTACGGGCCGTTGGTGAGGCCCAGGTACTGCGGGTGGACAAGAAGACCCTGTTGCGGCGCATTCGCGAAGATCCGCTGCTGGCTGTCAACCTCCTCAAGACCATGTCGCACCGCATTCGCTATCTCAATGCGGAAGTGGCGCGGCACAAGGATTCTGCGCTTTGAAACGACGCGCGAAAAAGTCACCAGAGCCGACGGCGGAGCCGCGCATAGCGCCCAGGTATCGCCCGCGGCAGTCAAAAAAGGCGCCACCTTGCCAGGCAGGATGTGTGAATTGCGGCGACATTCGCGGCTGGATCGGTGTGGTGGCCCAACGCGGCAAGCTGGGTCTGAGCGTTGAAGAAGCCCTGGCCTCCGCCTGGTCCATCCTGACCGACGTGAACCCGTTTCCCGCCGCGCTTGGCCGGATCTGTCCCCATCCCTGCGAAAGTCACTGTAACCGGGGAAATCTGGACGAACCCCTCGCGATCAACGCCATGGAGCGCTTTCTGGGTGACTTCGGCATTCGATCGCAACTGCCGCTGGGCCGTCTGGAGGAGCCGCGCGCGGAAGCCTGGGTCGGCGTCGTCGGGGCGGGGCCCTCGGGCCTGTCTTTTGCCTACCAGATGGCGCGGCGTGGCTACCGGGTGACCGTGTACGACGCCCGGAAGAAGGCGGGCGGCATGTTGCGGTACGGTGTCCCGGATTACCGGCTGCCGCCGGATATCCTGGATGCCGAGATTCAGAAGATTCTCGATCTCGGGGTCGAACTGGAACTGCGCACCGCCGTCGGTCGGGATGTGAGCCTGGCGGACCTGCGGGCGCGTCACAGCCATCTCTACCTGGGGATCGGCGCGCAGAAAGGTCGGCCGCTGGATATTCCCGGAGCGGAGGGGCCAGGTGTCTGGACCGGTGCGGACTACCTCCGCCGGGTGAACAACGGCGAAGCGGTGGATACCGGTAAACATGCGATCGTGATCGGCGGCGGCAATTCGGCGATGGACGCGGCACGCTGCGCCCTCCGTAACGGCTCACAGGTGACCATCCTCTACCGTCGCTCACTCGAAGAGATGCCGGCGCTGGAACACGAGATCACAGATGCCCTGGAGGAAGGTATCAAGATCACGCTGCTGGCGGCGCCGGTGCGTATCGAGCGTCGTGCCGACGGGCGGATGAAGACCGTTGTGGCGCAGCATATGCGGCTCGGCCCGGCTGATTCCTCCGGTCGACGACGGCCCGTGCCCATTGAAGGGTCCCGGTTCACAC
>JASFKQ010000082.1:0-14324 GCA_050118555.1 Lysobacterales bacterium | reverse complement strand
CATTCCTTTCCAATTCGACATACACGGTTTCCATCGTCAAATCCCTGCTCGCCTTCCGACCGGTTTATCGTCATCGTTCTGCCATCGTTCCCTGATGGTCTCGGCCAGTTCATCCGCCGCTGCCACGAGGCTGCGATTTCGCGCCGGGAACACGATATCCGCCAACTCCTCGTACAAGGGGTTCCTCTGCTCGGCCAACAGTCGCAGCCGTTCTCTGCGGTCGGGCGTCTGCAGCAGCGGGCGCGACCTGTCCCTGCCGACCCGGCGCAGCTGTTGCGCAACCGATGTGCGCAGATAAACCACCAGCCCGGACGACTTCAGCATCTCCCGGTTTTCGCTCCGGAGCACGGCGCCGCCGCCGGTGGCGACCAGTACGCCGCGCCGGGATGTCAGCGTTTGCAGCATCCGGGTTTCGCGTTCACGGAACCCTTCCTCGCCTTCGACGTCGAAGATCAGGTTGATGCTGGCGCCGGTCTGCGCTTCCAGTTCGTGGTCGCAGTCCAGGAACTCGAGATCCAGGCGCCGTGCGAGTCGCCGGCCGATAGAGGTTTTTCCGGAACCCATTGGCCCAATCAGGTAAACATTGGATCCGGGCCTGGTAGCCTTCCCGATCATGGCCGTGCGCCCCGTCGGCGTGCTTTTGGACACGAACTTGGGTAACATTGCCCGGATTCGGGGAGCCCCCCCTGGCACAGGTACATGATTCGTTTCTTCGTATTGTTTACGGTTCTTCTGATCGGACTTTTCACGCTGGAGATTCTACAGCCGGTGGAAAAGCACGTCATCCTGCCGTTCACCTCCTTCATCGCGGACGTGAGCGCGCACATCATCCAGACGTTCGACGACAACGTGATGGCGATATCGAACGTCATTCGCGACAAGACGACCGGTTTTGGCGTGCGCATCGAGCGCGGCTGCAACGGCGTTGAAGCGCTGATCATCCTGTTTGCGGCAATCTTCGCATTTCCGGCGCCGATCAAGAACAAGGTGGTCGGTTTCGTCGTGGGCTTTTTCGCCATCCAGCTCCTCAACCTGGTGCGTATTGTCAGCCTGTTCTATCTCGGGCAATGGAACCAGGTGGCCTTCGAATGGTTTCACCTGTACCTGTGGCAGGCGCTGATCATCCTGGATGCGCTCGTGGTGTGGTTGGTCTGGCTGCGCACCCTGCCGCAAGCCAAGGCCCGCAGGGAGCGGGAGCGTGATTCCCGGGGCGACTGATCTCCGTGAGTCTGTCTGAAGAGATCATCGGCGAGTTCAACCGCGAGTTCAAGAACGCGCGTGTGGCGGGTGAACCGGAGCCCACCGCCATGGTGCTGGCCACCAGCGACTGCAAGGGGCGGGTGACGTCGCGCACCGTGCTGCTCAAGGCGCTGGACGAGAACGGCTTCGTGTTCTTCACCAACACGCACAGCACCAAGGGGCGGCAGCTGGCGGCCTGTCCGCGGGCGGCCGCCACCTTCCTCTGGAAAGCCAGCGGTGTACAGGTGCAGCTGATCGGCACGGTCAGTCGCGTCAGTGACGAGGCGGCGGATGCCTACTTTTCGACTCGCGACCGCGGCAGCCAGATCGGCGCCTGGGCCTCGCGCCAGTCCGAGCCGCTGGCCAGCCGCGAAACGCTGCTTGAACGCGTGCGCGAATTGGAAGAGAAATACGAGGGCGTGGAAGTGCCAAGGCCTCCACACTGGACGGGATTCGTGCTCAGTCCCGAAACAGTCGAATTCTGGACCCAGAGGGAGTTCCGGTTGCACGATCGGTTCCTGTACACGCTGGCCGACGGCGCCTGGACGCGGCAGCGCCTCAACCCCTGAGGGCTGGCGGTAACCGTGTCCGGCCGAATTTCGACGATCGAGATCGCAACGCGAGGTCGCGGATTTCTCGACATTACCCGCCAGTTGCAGGACGAGGTGCAGGCCAGTGGCGTTTCGGCAGGTCTCTGCCACGTGTTCCTTCGCCACACCAGTGCGTCGCTGCTGATCACCGAAAACGCGGATCCCGACGTCAGGCGGGACCTCGAGAGCTTCATCAGCCGCCTGGCGCCAGACGGTGATCCTGGCTACCTGCATTCCGCCGAAGGGCCCGACGACATGCCGGCCCATATCCGCTCAGTGCTGACCTGTTCCGAGCTGACCATCCCCGTTCGCGGCGCGCGGCTGGCGCTGGGGACGTGGCAGGGCGCCTACCTGTGGGAGCACCGCCTGCGGCCGCACCGCCGCAGGCTGGATTTGACCATCATGGGAAGCTGACGGGCTCAGGCCCGTCGTAACCGGGCACGGCCCGGGCCTACTCTGTGAAGAACTGGTGCGTGAACCGCACCATGAAAGGCTCCGGCTCGCCTTCCACCTCGACTTTCACATCGAAGCGGTAGGTTTCCAGGTTGTGGACCGGGAATTCCCCGATGTAGTAAATCGCACCGCCGGAATCCTGGATCTCGCGCATTTCGACTTCCCGCAATTGTCCCGTCAGGTTCGTGGCGCTGGCGGTCACCTTCGCCGTGACAGGGGTGCCCGGCGTACTCATGACTTTCTTCAGCACTGTGACGTTCAGCAACGCCCGGCTCGAAGAGCGCTGGATGCCATAGCCCTTTGCGACCTGTGGCGGAATCATGTTGGTATTGAACGCGTTGTAATGAACCACGTACTCACCGAAATCCTGGGACTGCTGGGCTTCGACCGCCAACGGCGACGACAGGGCCGCCAGCAAAAAGACAAGAGACAGGATCGGCTTCATTGATTTCTCCTTTTTTCGTACATGCACGCTCACTTCATCGTAGCAGAAGCATCAGGAAGCGGAGGGCGATCAACGCGAACAGAGGGGACAGGTCAATGCCGGCGATCGGTGGGATGATTCGCCGGAACGGCCTCAACACGGGTTCGGTCAGCTGGTAGACCAGCGGAATGACGGGATGCCGGATCCTGCCGCCGACCCAGCTCAGAATGACTTCGGCGATGATCAGGAAGAAGTAGGTGGACAGTAGCGTCGATAGCAGTTTCAACACGGCGTAAATCGCCAAACGGTCGATGCCCGGAACCGAGGAGACGATGAGCCCGATCAACGCGGCCCCGAGCATCTCCAGGGCAAGCATCAGGACCACGGCGGCCGTGTCCAGGCGGCCAACGGATGGAATGACGCGCCGCAGCGGCACGAGCAACGGATTGGTGACCTTGACCAGGAACTGGCAGACCGGGTTGTAGAAATCTGCCCGCACCCACTGCAGCAGCAAACGCAGCAAAACGGCGACGACATAAAGGTCGACCAGTGTTCCCACGAGGTAGGCGAGGGCGTTAGTGGAATTGCCTTGCATGGTGTCCGCTCCCTGTCAGCTTCCGGCCAGTTCGCGGCCCCGGTCCCGGGCTGCCCGCGCCGCCTGCAGTACGAGGTCCTGGAAGCGCCCGGCTTCAAACACAGCCAGGGCGGCCTCGGTGGTGCCGCCCGGTGAGGTAACGCGCCTGCGCAGTTCGGCCACCTCGCCGCCACTGCTGTTGACCATGGCCCCCGCCCCGAAGCAAGTCACCATTGCGAGGCGTTCCGCTGTTTCCGCGCTCAGGCCCAGTTGCCTGCCAGCCGCGGTGAGGGCTTCGGTCATCAGGAAGAAATAGGCGGGTCCGCTGCCCGAGATGGCGGTAACCGCGTCCATGAGCCCCTCGTCGTCCAGCCAGACCACGTCGCCGGCGGCGCAAAGGATTTCCTCGGCCTGGCCCCGATGATGCGGCTGGCAGTGGCGTCCAGCGACGACCCCGGCGATTCCGTGCCCGATGAGTGCGGGTGTATTCGGCATGGAGCGGATGACTGAAGGGTCCCCGCCGAGGCCGCGCTCGATCATTTCGATGGGCGTGCCGGCCGCGATCGAAAGCACCAGGTTGCCGGGGCGTATGAGCCCGTGCAGCCGTTCGAGCACTTCGGGCATGTTTTGAGGTTTGATCGCCAGGACGACGACGTCCGCGCCCTCGGCGGCGGCCCGGGAATCGGAAAAGGTCTCAACGCCGAAAGTAGACTCCAGCCGCTCGCGCGCTCCGACGTTCGGGTCGCTCACCCGGATCCGGAGGTGCGAGCGGTGCGGGTTCACCAGGCCGCTGACGAGAGCGGACGCCATGTTTCCCCCGCCGATGAAGGTAATCAACATAGGATTCGATGTTTCCTCATGAGTGTGTCGACTTCAATCCGTGGGTCTGGGGCCGAGCAGGTCGGTGCCGATTCGCACCATCGTACTGCCGTGGAGGATCGCCGATTCGAGGTCGCCCGACATGCCCATCGAGAGCGTGTCCATGTCGCTTGCCACCCCCCGGAGGTCGGCGTAGAGGCGCCGCATGCGCTCATAGCTTTCGCCCGGGTCGTGCAAATCGGTGGCCATCTCGGGGATGGTCATCAGGCCACGGAGCCGCAGCCGGGGCATTTCCATCGCGGCTTTTACCAGTTCCTCGGCATCTTCGGGCATCACGCCCGCCTTCTGCGGCTCCCGGTCGATATTCACCTGGACGCAGACATTCAGCGGGGGCATATCTTGGGGCCTTTGCGCGGAGAGCCGGCGGAGCAGCTTGAGTCGATCGACGCTTTGCACCCATTGGAAATTGCCGGCCACTTCGCGGGTCTTGTTGGATTGCAGGGGGCCGATGAAATGCCATTCAATCCCCAGGGCGGTCAACTCGCCGATTTTATGCAGCGCTTCCTGGACGTAATTTTCGCCGAACGCCGACTGTCCGAGCGCGTGCAGCCGCCGGATGCGGTCCGCGCTGTGCTTCTTGCTGACCGCCAGCAGGCGGATTTCCGACGGTTGTCGGCCAGCCTTTTCGCAGGCCGTGGCAATACGTGCACGAACATTGTCAAGATTTTCTTTTAAGTTATTCATCTTGCAGCAAGACTGTGCTTGAACTATGGTTATGTCTGGCGCGCGTGGATCAAGGGATGAAAACGTGTATCCTGTTGTCTTTACAGGTGCATTGTAACGCGACCGGGTAGCCTCAAGGAGGGAATATGGATATTGCTGAGCTGCTTGCATTCGCAGTAAAGAACAACGCTTCGGACTTGCACCTTTCATCGGGGCTGCCCCCCATGGTTCGCGTGGACGGCGACATTCGGCGCCTGACGCTTCCGGCGCTTGACACGGCGCAACTCCAGGAACTCATCTACAGCACGATGAGCGACCAGCATCGGCGCGATTTCGAGGCTAACCTGGAAGTGGACTATTCGTATTCGGTACAGGGCCTGGCCCGGTTCCGTGTCAACTGCTTCCATCATGACCGCGGTGTCGGCGGCGCGTTTCGTACCATCCCGGATTCCGTATGGACCCTGGAAGATATCGGCGCACCGCCCATTTTCAGGGACATCATCGATGCGCCGCGCGGTCTGATCCTGATGACCGGACCGACCGGCTCCGGCAAATCGACCACGCTGGCCGCCATGATCGACCACCTCAACAACCAGGTCGAAGGCCACGTGCTCACTATCGAGGACCCGATTGAATTCGTGCACCGCAGCAAGAAATGCGTGATCAACCAACGCGAGGTCCATCGGGACACGCACGGGTTCAACCAGGCGCTGCGGGCGGCTTTGCGTGAGGACCCGGATATCATCCTGGTGGGCGAGATGCGCGATATCGAAACCATCCGGCTGGCGCTGACGGCCTCCGAGACCGGGCACCTCGTTTTCTCCACGCTTCACACCAGCTCCGCACCCAAGACCATCGACCGTATCATCGACGTGTTCCCGGCCGGCGAAAAGGCCATGGTCCGTTCCATGTTGTCGGAGTCGCTGCGCGCGGTGATCACCCAGACGCTGCTCAAGCGGGTCGGCGGTGGCCGCGTTGCGGCCTGGGAGATCATGGTTGCGACACCGGCCATCCGGAACCTGATCCGGGAGGACAAGGTCGCCCAGATGTACTCGGCCATCCAGACCGGCCAGAACTCGGGCATGCAGACGCTGGACCAGGCGCTGGAATCGCTGGTCTCTCGCGGCATCATCAACAAACTCGAAGCGGCCCGCAGGGCCGTGGACAAGAAGATGTTCCAGTAAGGAGGCGGGAGCATGAAGGTCATCGACAACTGGCTCAAACAACTTCACGAGGAAGTGGGTTCGGATCTTTTCGTCACGGTGGACGCACCGCCCTGCATCAAGGTGCATGGCAAGATCAAGCCGATCTCGACGGACCTGCTGAGCCCCGAGAAGTGCCGCGAGATTGTGCTGAGCGTCATGTCGGAGCGGCAGAAGGAGGAATTCCGCAATACGCAGGAACTGCAGTTCGCCTACTCCCTGGGGCCGGATGTCCGCTACCGCATGAGCGCATACGTCCAGCAGGGCATGGCCGGGATGGTCTGCCGACGGATCGAAACGCGCATTCCGACGTTCGAGGAACTGGGTTGTCCCGACGTGATGCCGGAACTGTCCCTGGAAAAACGGGGCATCGTGCTGTTCGTGGGTGCCACCGGCACCGGTAAGTCGACCTCCATGGCTGCTATGGTCGGATACCGCAACCGGCGCATGACGGGACACATCATCACCATCGAAGACCCGATCGAGTACGTGCACCAGCACGGCAAGAGCCTGGTGACCCAACGTGAAGTCGGCATCGACACCGAGTCTTTCGAGGTGGCCCTCAGGAACACCCTTCGCCAGGCGCCCGATGTGATCCTGATCGGCGAGGTTCGTACACGGGAAACCATGGAGCACGCGATCACTTTCTCGGAGACGGGCCACCTGGTACTTGCGACCCTCCATGCGAATAACGCGAACCAGGCGATGGACCGCATCCTGCACTTCTTCCCTGACGAAATGCGTGAGCAGGTGCTGCTCGACCTGTCATTCAACCTGAAGGCGACGATTGCGCAGCAGCTGATCCCCTCGGTGGACGGTTCCCGGCGCTGGGCGGCGTTCGAGGTCATGATGGCGACGCCGCTGATCAAGGACCTGATCCGCAAGGGTGAGATCGACGAGCTCAAGCTCGTCATGCGCGATTCCGGTCACCACGGCATGATCACGTTCGATCAGTGCATGTTCAAGATGTACAAGGAAGGCAAGATCTCTTACGATGACGCCCTGCGCCACGCCGATTCCGCCAATGAAGTCCGCCTGATGATCAAGCTCGACGAGGGTGGGGACGCCGAGACCCTGGCCAAGGGACTCGAGGGTGTGGAAGTTCTCGGAGACGACTTCAGAAGATAGATGCGCATACTGATCATCGAAGATAACCCGGATATTGCGGCGAATCTCGGCGACTACCTGGAAGATCATGGTCACACGGTCGATTTCGCCGGAGACGGCGTTACCGGCCTGCACCTGGCGGTTGTCAACAGTTTCGACGCGATTGTCCTGGACCTGGCCCTGCCGGGCATGGACGGGCTGGAAGTCTGCCGCAAGCTGAGATCGGAGGCCGGCAAGGATACGCCGGTGCTGATGCTGACGGCGCGCGACCGCCTGGAGGACAAGTTGGCCGGCTTCGACACCGGCGCCGACGATTACCTGGTCAAGCCGTTCGAGCTGCAGGAAGTGGAGGCGCGCCTCAAGGTGCTCGCCAGCCGCGGACGGCGCCGCCAGCAGCGTGAACTCAAGGTCGGCGACCTGATTTACAACCTGGACACGCTGAGCGTGAGCCGGGCCGGCACGGAGATTTACCTCAACCCGATCGGGCTCAAGCTCCTCCACTGCCTGATGGAGGCATCCCCCAACGTTGTATCGAGGGCAGACCTTGAAATGGAAGTCTGGGGCGAGGAATTGCCGGACAGCGACAGCCTCAGGGTTCACATCCACTCCCTGCGCAGCGCCATCGACAAGCCGTTCGGTAGCGCCATGATACAGACCCGGCATGGCATCGGTTACCGGCTGGTAGAACCGGATGCACTATCGTCGTCGGCTTAGAAGCCGAATCGTACTGTCATTCCTGTTGTTCGGCACGCTGTTGAGCGCCCTGTTCGCGCTCAGCACACTGTTCCTGCAGAACTACCTGGAAGATCAACTGATCGGCGCAACGCTGAAAAAGGAACTGGACGACTATGTGAGCCAGTTGCGAGTCGATCCATCGGTCGTCGAGCCGTTCTATACCCGCATCCAGGGTTACGTTACGCGGCCGGGTGACCCGAACCACACGGTCAGTCCGGAGGTCCGGAACCTGCCGGCCGGAGTGCACGACGTCCGTTTAGCCGGTGGCGTGTTCAAGGCGGCCGTGGTCAAGGACAATGACCTTTGGGCCTTCCTGATCTACGACGTAACCGACAATCACAGGCTCAAGCAGCAGCTGATTTTGGCCCTGGTCGTCGTGGTTCTGCTGTTTTCCATGCTTTCCTTCATGCTCGGCGCCTGGTCCTCGCGCCGCGTGATGAAGCCGGTGACGGACCTGGCCAATCGCCTCGATACGCTCAGCGAGGAGGGCAGGCCCGAGCGCCTTTCGGTGCATTTCGCGGACGACGAAGTCGGGCAGCTGGCGGTAGCGCTCGACAGCTACGCCGACCGCCTGCATCACCTGGTCGAGCGGGACCGTGAATTCAACGCCGATGTGAGCCACGAACTCAGATCGCCCCTGACCGTCATCACGGGGGCCACCGAGCTGCTGCTGGCCCAGCCTGACCTGGATGAAAAAGTCCGGACGCGACTTTTGCGCATCGCCAGAGCGGCCCGCCAGTCGGCGGATATCACGACAGCGCTGCTGCACCTGGTGCGGGCCGAGCAGGGTATCGACAAGGACAGCGCCGCGCAGAACGTGGGCAAGATCGTCAACGAAGTCGTGCATTTGTACGAGCCCCTCGTCGGCAACAAGAAGCTGACGCTGCGTGTTGTCGAGGAGGATCGCGTTAGCGTGATCGCGCCGGAATCCGTGGTCGCGGTGACGGTCGGTAACCTGATCGGCAACGCGACGCGCTACACGCCCGAGGGTGAGGTAGTCATAACGGTCGGTAACGGCCGGGTGCGAGTCGAGGACACCGGCCCCGGCATTCCCGAGGACGAGTTGGAACACGTTTTCGAGCGGCACTACCGGGGCCAGAACATCAGCGGTAAGGGTGCGGGACTGGGTCTGGCGATCGTCAAGCGCCTATGCGAGTTGTATGGCTGGTCGATTCACTTTCGCAACCGGCCAACCGGCGGGCTCAGCGCGGAGTTGAGGTTTTACGGCGGCTGATCCCGAATAGTGCCCGGCTCGGGCATGGTCCGTTTCGCGGGGCACGTGGCCGCCTGCAGGTTCGGGACCGGGTGGGCGTTCCGAGCAAATAATTGTTATCGTTACACGCGGTCAGAACGGACGTTTCCCATGGCAATCATCTCCTGTCCGGAGTGCAACCGGAAAATTTCCAGCCGAGCGAAAATCTGCAGGTATTGCGGCTACCAGATGGGCGAGGTCACCGAACAGGACATCGAGGTCTTCAAGGCCCGGAGGCTGCGTGACCGGATTTACCGCCTCAACATGATCAGCTACCTGGTGATCACGGTTTTCGTCGCGGCATTCGGCTGGTACTGGTGGGATTCCCGCGGTTTTGTCGAGCGGCCCAGCGCCGGACCATTCATCCTGATGGGGCTGGCGGCGCTGGCCTACCTGGTGGTGCGCGCTTTCCTGTTCCAAAACCGGCGGATCCAGAAAGAACTGCGCCGCCGGCTCACTATGAGCAGCGAACTGAGACGAAATCTCTGAGCTCGCCTATGGCGCCATTATCCAGGCCCCGGCTGGCTTTTCGGAGTGCGGGGCCGGGCGGGGCGGGCGGCCTTACTGGATTCTCTCAACCCGGCACTTTTCGTCGTGGCCCTCGACTTGCAGGTGCCAGCTCCCGAACAGGCCCGGCTCGATCACCACTTCAGGATTCTCGACTTCTTTCATGTAGAACTTGTCCTTGTCGGACTGTACCCAGACCATTCCGTTCTCGAGCTTGAAGGTGGTCTGGCCGTCCCAGCCTTCGAAACTGCCGACCAGACGGCTTGTGATCGGCGTGCGGTCGTTGTCATCCGACTTTGACTTGAAACCCCGCTGGTCGCCCTCTGTCGCTGCGGCCGTCGCTGTTCCGGCCGCGGCGGCCTTTGGCGTGTCCAGCGTGGCCAGCGAATGCCGGCGTATCCAGTCGTTCAGGGAGGAAAGTTCTGCCTGGCTCAGCTTGTCCAGCCCCGCCGCGCTGAATTCCTTTCCCGTCATCTGCTCCTCGAGCGAGGAGAAACCCTGAGCCGCAAAAGCCAACGAACTGCAGGAGAGGCACAGTAAGAGAAGAAGCGTGTTTTTCATAGGCAACCTTCGTGCGAAAACCGCGCAAGTCTATCACGATGCGAACCGCCCGGCCGTGGTCGGCAGAGCTCATCCGCGTAACGGAGGGTTACAGGTTTATCGTCACAGATCCTGCTTGTAGCGAACGTACGGAATTCTGCCATAGATCGATTCGAACGGATCGACCGGCTGGTTATCCGTTGCAGGCGTGTTGTCGGTGCCGGCATTCAGAACGTTGCTTGCCCCGACGCTGAGGTTTGCATTCCAAGGCGTCCGCCACGTGAAGTGGACATCGAACGTGGTCAGGCTGTCCAGGTTGTCCCGATCGAGGAAATCAACCGAGTCGCGGTAGAAGCCCTGGACTCCGCCGCTGATCGAGCCGCGGCTCCATTCCAGGTTCATCCGCGCCATGTTGTATGGCTGCGCCAGAGTCCAGCGGAATGCCTCCGGACCCTGGGAGTAGAGACCCTGGTAATCCGCGTCCAGTACGCGCGTGAAGGCCAGGCCCAGCTGGATGTCGCCTTTCGAGTCGGTGGCGATTCCGACCTTGAAATTGAGGTCGACGCCACTGGCTTCAGAGTTCAGGTACTGCAGGGGGTCCCCGCCTTCAGCCAGCAGGGGGTTGACCAGAGTGGGTGACAACAGTCCCCGCGAGACAACGGTCTGGCCGCCAGCGCGGTTGACGTCCTGCACGGCAGGATCGCTCAGCCGGGAACCCTGCGTAAACCAGTTGACGGACGCCGAGGCATTGTTGAAATCGAGGCGAGCGCCAAGCCTGAACTGGCCACTGTTGCTTTTCGCCATTGGGCCGGTGACGAAGCGGCACCCCGAGGCCGTGTAGGAGTCGGGCCGCAGAATGCCGTTCATGCAATGTACGCTTCCGAGCGCCTGGAAATTGCTGGCACCCAACTGCCTGCCGACGCCTCCCGACAGGCTGAGGTGGTCCGCAAGCGGCACATCCAGGGTGGCGTCGAGGCCGATCAGGCCCGCTCCACCGTCCTGCACCCGGGCGCTGCTCACCGTCGCCAGGGAGAGTGGCTGGTCGAGCTGCAGCTGCAACTTGCGCGTCTCGCTTCCGCCCAGGTCGAAACTGAGCGGGGACTGCTCTTCGATCATCAGGGGGTAGGGCAGGGAGGGTGAACCGGCGGCGGGATCGTCACGCGTCTTCAGGCCGAAGCCATCGGCGGCCGCCAGCGGCGCGGAAGCCAGGCACAGCAGTACGGCGGGCAGAAGAAGCCCCCGACTGACAAGCTTGTGTGCCAAGCGATCGCGCATGCAACACTCCATTTCGTTTCTTTTCTTTACCCTCCACGACACAAGCCATTAGAGGGCATACCCCATCAAAAGTTTAATGCATTCCAGGGAAAATTTCATCGGGGATTGTCAGCCCGTCCGCTCACGCAGGGCTGATATACTGTGTACTTTGGCATTAATGGCAAACATGAACCATGGTCAGAACCGAGACACCCATCTGTAACTTCGGCGAAGCAGCGCCGGATTTCGATCTCCCGGGCGTCGACGGTCGGCGGTGGACTCTCCGGCAGTGCCTCGGGCCCCGCGGGCTCCTGGTCATGTTCATCTGCAATCATTGTCCGTACGTGAAAGCCATCAATCACAAATTGGTGCGCGATGCGAGGGACCTGGCTGAAATCGGTGTGAACAGCGTAGCCATCATGCCAAACGACACGGACGCGTACCCTGAGGATTCGCTGGACAACATGAAGCGGGTCGCGGCCGAAATCGGCTACCCCTTTCCCTACCTGATCGACGAAACGCAGGCGGTCGCGCGCGCCTACGGCGCAGTCTGCACGCCGGATTTCTTCGGCTACAATGCAGAGCTCGGGCTGCAGTACCGTGGACGTCTGGATTCCAGCGGCCGGCGTGCGGACGTGGGCGACGTGCGCCGCGACCTCTACCTGGCGATGGCGCAGGTGGCGGAATCCGGCCGGGGTCCGGCCGACCAGATCCCTTCGATGGGCTGCTCCATCAAATGGCGCAGCGACTGAACCGCTTGTCGAGGCAGGCAGGCCGACCTGGGGCTTGAAGAGAGGACAAGAACAATGAACAGCTTATTGGTCGTGGGCTACGATACCAGCGAGTGCAGCGAGCGCGCACTCGAATATGCCGCCATGTGGGCAAAGTCGACCGGCAATGAACTCGTGCTGACCTACGTGATCCAGTGGTCTCCATACAGTTTCAATACCCCGCAGGAGAATGAGGAGCGGCACAGGCGGCGGGAAGCAGAGATCGAGCGCGCCCACAAGCAGGTGGTCGACCCGGTGGTCGAACGGTTGCGGCAGCAGGGCGGCAGGGCGCGTGGTGTCATTCGTCATGGTCACCCGGCCGAAACCCTTAAAGAGATCGCCCGTGAACTGGGCGCCAGCAACATCGTCGTCGGAAGAACCGGCGCGTCACGCCTGAAAACGCATCTGTTCGGAAGCGTGGCGAGTACTCTGATCCAGATTTCAACGATACCCGTGACGGTCGTGCCCTGACGCGGGCAGCCTTGGAGAGTTCAATGTCAAGATCACTGATGGGGCGGGCTTTTGTCCCGGCCATGGCCCTGACGCTGTTTGCGCAATCCGCCTTTGCGCAGGAGGGCGTCGACCAGAAAATCAACGCCGCGGTCAAACCTTACGCCGATGCGGTCGCCGGATTCATTTTCTCCTCGTTCTCGGTGGGCCAGGTCCAGGTGCCGTTCGTGCTCCTCTGGCTGGTGTTCGCGGCGACCCTTTTTACGCTGTATTTCCGTTTCATCAACCTGCGCGCATTCAGGCACGGGTTTCAACTGGTCCGGGGTGACTACAGCGATCCGATGGCGGCCGGCGAGGTCACGCATTTCCAAGCCCTCGCCACCGCACTTTCCGGGACCGTCGGGCTGGGAAACATCGCTGGCGTCGCGGTTGCCGTCTCCATCGGCGGACCGGGCGCCACGTTCTGGATGATCCTGGCCGGATTGCTCGGCATGTCGTCCAAGTTCGTGGAATGCACGCTGGGCGTCAAGTACCGCAACGAGTATACCGACGGCACCGTGTCGGGCGGGCCCATGTACTACCTTTCCAAGGGGCTGGCAGAGCGTAACGCCAAACTGGCGGGGCTCGGCAAGCTGCTGGCGGTTCTGTTCGCCGTGTTTTGCATCGGCGGCTCATTTGGCGGTGGCAATATGTTTCAGGCGAACCAGAGTTTCAAGCAACTGGTCGCGGTGACCGGCGGAGACGCCAGTTGGCTCGCCGACAAGGGCTGGTTGTTCGGCATCGTGGTCGCCATCCTAGTGGGGCTCGTGATCATTGGCGGGATCCAGGGCATCGCGAAGGTGACATCCAAGATCGTACCGATCATGGCCGTGATTTACGTGTCGGCGGGCCTGGTTATCATAGGCATCCACTTTTCGGATATTCCCGCGGCGTTCGGGGCCATCATCAACGGCGCGTTCAGCCCCCAGGGGATAGCCGGCGGCGTGATTGGCGTGCTGATCCAGGGTTTCAAGCGCGCCGCGTTTTCCAACGAGGCGGGCATCGGGTCCGCGTCCATTGCGCATTCGGCCGTCCGCACCAACCGGCCGATCACCGAAGGCTTCGTCGCGCTGTACGAACCGTTCGTGGACACCGTCGTGGTCTGCACCATCACTGCCCTGGTCATCATCATCACCGGGACCTGGGATCCGTCGGTCGACCCCAGCGAAGGGGTCTCGCTGACATCGGCCGCGTTCGAGTCCACGATTTCCTGGTTCCCGTACGTTCTCACCGTCGCGGTGGTGCTTTTCGCCTTTTCGACGATGATCTCCTGGTCCTATTACGGTCTCAAGGCATGGACCTACCTGTTCGGCGAGTCGGTGATAACCGACGTCGTCTACAAGGTGCTGTTCCTGCTGTTCGTCGTGGCGGGTTCGTCGATGCAGCTCGGCTCGGTCATCGACTTCTCGGATGCGATGATCTTCGCCATGGCTTTCCCCAACGTTCTCGGCATCTATTTCCTGATGCCGGTCGTGAAACGGGAACTTGACGAATATTGGGCGGACTACAAGGCTGGGCGCCTGAAGAAGTTCGGTCGGGCGGCCGAGCGCGGATGACGCTCGTCAACGAACAGTGATTTATTGCCCGTTGCCGGTGAACGGGCGCTTGCCCCGGCAACGTATCATGGGCACAATTTTTTGAAGGAA
>JASFKQ010000081.1:0-14444 GCA_050118555.1 Lysobacterales bacterium | reverse complement strand
GAGCGTTACGATCTCGTCGTCGTCGGGGGCGGACTGAGTGGGTTGGCGGCTGCCTGGTATTTTCGTGATGCGAAACCGGACGCGCGGATCCTGATACTCGATAACCACGACGATTTCGGCGGTCACGCCAAGCGCAATGAATTCTGGCATGGCGACCGCATGTTGCTGTCGCACGGCGGCACGGAGAACATCCAGGATCTGAGACGCTACACCCGCGAGGGACGCCGCCTGTTGAAGGCGCTTGGCATCGATGTTTCGCGGTACTCGGATTTTTACGACGAGACGATCTACGGATCACGTGGCCTGCAACGCGCCGTATTCCTCGGCAAAGAGAATTTCGGGTTCGATCGGGTTCTGATTCGCGAAGACCAGCAGTCCTGGCGCGAATATTTCGCGAAAGCGCAACTGTCGGAACGGGCGCAGGAGGATCTCGTCCGCCTGTACGAATCTGACACGGATTACCTGGAAGGCTTCAGCCCCCGGGAGAAGCTCGCATTCGTTCGAACGACGAGCTATCAGAAATTTCTCCGGGAGACTGTCGGCATCGGTCCCGAAGCAGTGTCTTTCCTGTGGCACTCTACGACCTGGGCCATCGGCCTGGATGAAATATCCACCTGGGTGGCGATCGGCGAAGGCTGGCCCGGGACCGCCGCACTCGGTTTGAACGACTATGTCGAAACCGGCGCCGTGCCGAGTGAAAAATCGCTGTTCTGCCAGTTTCCCGACGGCAATGCGACCATCGCACGATTGATTGTGCGGGCGCTGGTGCCTGACGTCGCGCCCGGTAGCACCCTCGACGACGTCGTGACGGCGCGCTTCGATTACGGTGCGCTCGACGCCGCCGATTCACCGGTTCGCATCAGGCTCAACAGCACGGCTGTCAACGTCAGGCACCGCGGCGACCCGAAAACAGCCGAGGAAGTGGAGGTCACGTATGTCGAGCATGGCCGTGGATATCGGGTGCGCGGCGCGCGCTGCGTATTGGCGTGCTATAACATGGTTATCCCGTATATCTGCGACGAACTGCCGGCGGCGCAGAAGAAAGCCCTGTCGCTCGCGTTCAAGGCGCCGTTGATCTACACCAACGTGCTTCTTCGCAACTGGCAGGCCTTCGCCCGAATTGGCATGAGCGGCGCGCGTTGCCCGGGCAGCTACTTCGAAACCGTTCGTCTGACCGATCCCGTGAGTATCGGAGGATACCGTCACTCCGCTGCCCCGGACGAGCCGGTCATACTGCGACTGAACCGTGCCCCGCTGGATCCGCAGATGCGGGGAAGACCACCACCTGAACAGTGGCGGGCAGCCCGGGTGGCCCTGCTCACGACGACGTTCGAGACGTTCGAACTCAAGATCCGGGATCAGCTGGGCCGCATGTTGTCCGAGGGAGGTTTCGACCCCGCGCGCGATATCGAAGCGATCACTGTCAATCGCTGGCCGCACGGCTATGCCTACGGCTGCGACCCGGAAACGGGCCAGTTCGCCTGGATGCTCGATGAGTTGTCGCCGCAGCGGTCGCCGTGGCTCGCTGCACGCAAGCCGTTCGGCCGCATCGCCATCGCCAATTCCGATGCCCAGGCGGACGCGATGACGGAAGGCGCCTTCAGGGCGGCGCAACTCGCCGTCGAAGACCTCGCGGGTTAGTGCGCGATCCTCGTGACAACCGTATTTGCCACGGTCTAGCTGCGCGGAGTCGGTCTGGGAGCGCTCATCCAGGAGACCGCGACATCATTGATCGGATTGGCCATCTTCGGGCTTGCGATGCTGTTGCTCTTGGTGGCCGTTTCCTGGCCCGTGTACCGATACTTGTCACTTAGGGGTAGCGGCCACCCGTCTTCACCGGGAGTCGAGGACAGCTGAATGCGAACGGGTCAGACACCGTCCTGTGCCTTGGCGTCCGCCGTTGTTCCGACCTGCCCCCGCTCATCCCGCCACGACGGCTCCGGCGGCGTATCGAGCCAGGCGGGACAATCGCCTCGAAAATTGCCGATCTTGTCGTCGCCCGAACCGTGGGGGGTGTAGCCCAGCAGTGCGCGCAGCCGCGGTCCGAAGCGGGCAGCCACTTCAGGTGGCGTATCCAGATACTGATTGGTCTCCTGCCGAAGCCAGCCCAGTGAATACGTGTTGATAAGTCCCAGGCGTGGCCCGTCGCTGCGGTTCGCGCCGCCACCGTGCCAGGTCGAACCGAGGTAAAGAAGGACCGAACCTTTCGGCATCGTGGCGGACTCCCAGGCGGACAGGTCCGGCTGGTGCCAGGAGCGGAGAAAGCGGTGGCTGCCCGGTACGACGCGCGTGGCGCCATTTTCCTCGGTAAAGTCGTTCAGCGCCCACATGACCCCGATCATCAGCTCCATGCCGGCCGTTTCAATCGGGTAAAGGGAATCGTCACGGTGCAACGCCTGGGCGGACTCACCAGGCAATATTTCGATCGCCGTCATGCTGCCGATCGTATAGGTTGCGCAATGCGGCAAGAGAACCTCGTTCGCAACATCAACCACCAGATCGTGATCAATGAGAGCGGCCGCGCTCGGGGCGGTAGCAAGCAAGCCGTAGGCTGCACGTAGCGTATTGTCGCCGTTAAACGCGCTGCGGGACTTGAGCCCGAATTCGTCGAGTCGTGGGCGCAATTCGGCGACGATAGTGTCAACAAGTCCGGACTCGGCGACGCCGGTTACAACGACCGCCCCGTCACGTAGAAGAGTCTCCAGCACACTTTTCGTTTCTGCCGCGCTGTCCATATACGCAAGCCCCATCGCAGTCCTCCCGATATCACAGGTCAAAAAAACCAAGGAATTCCGGCCGTTTGATCAACCAAGACCGATCCCGTTTCGTGCGCCCGATGGTAGAGGAATGCTCCGGTCCGGAGCAAGATGGCTGGGGTAGATGGCTGGGGAGATGGCTGGGGTCGGGCCATCACGTTCGCTAAACAATCAGAGGCCTGGCAAGGAATTCCCGGCGATTGGTGGCCTTAAAGAGCGCTTTTTGCGCCTAAAATGACGATCCAGGCCGTCGGGCTGCTCTCTGTCGAAGTTGCAAACCACCTTGTTGTTGGCGTAAACCCACGTCCAAGCCGTTTTTGGGGCGAAAACTGACCCCAAACCATCTGTACGGTATTTACTTGTGCTGGCCCGACCCCACACAGGAACCACACACAGGACTAAAGGTTCCTTGCATTCGCAGTCCGACTCATTGGCCGGAGGCCGCGGGGAAGATCACCGACCAGTCCCGCGCCATGTCCACCACCTGCCATCCGTACTGCGGCGCCGCGTCGAGCGCCTTGTCCAGCCGGCCCTCGGAGGACTGGCGGTCGTACGCCCACTCCCGCTCCGCGTCCGTGTGGTGCACGAGCAGGCCGAAGCGCGGACCGGACCCACTGGTGGTCCACTGCAGCATCTGAAAGTCGCCGTCCGAGTTGCCGGCTGCGAACACCGGGCGCCTGCCGATAAAACGCTGGATGCCGACCGGCTTGCCTGCCTTGTCATTGATGAACTGCACTTCCGGCTCCCGGACGATCACGGGCTGGTCGCCGCGCACTTCGAAACGGAGCCCGGCGGTTGATCCGATCACGTTTTCGGGCGGCACGCCATAGACGTCTTCGGCCCAGACGCGGATGAATTCGGCGCCCCCACCGGACACGATGTACACGGCGAAGCGATTGGCGCGCAGGTAGTCCATCAGTTCCAACATCGGCTGGTACACCATGGCGGTGTAGGCCCGCCCCGTCACCGGGTGCCTGGCCTTCGCCAGCCAGGCCCTGACCGCTGCCGTGAACTCGTCCGTGGTGATGCCGGCCTGGGCCGCCGCCGCCAGTTCCAGCAGGCCATGCTCGCCGGCTGCCGCCAGCGCCTCCCGATCGTTTTCCAGCACGGCCTGGAAGGGCTGCGTCGTGGCCCACTCGGGATGTTCGGGCGCCAGGGCCCGAATCCGGTCCATGATGAACAGCAGCTGGAAGTACGTGGGCTTCTCGGCCCAGAGGCAGCCGTCATTGTCGAAAACTGCGACACGCTGCGGCTCCGGAATGAATTCCGGGCTGGCGGGATCCGCCGCGGCGCGAACGAAATCGGTAATCGAGCGCTCGACCGCTCCCTCGTTCCAGGAGGGCAGCGGGTCGACCGCTGCCGGCCGGGGCGAGCCGGCACATGCGGTGAGCAGCGCCAGCAACAACACGCTCAGGATTCTGGGGCCCATAAACGATCCTCGTGTTCGTAAATCAAAAAAAGGGCGCGGTAAGAGTTTCTTGCCGCGCCCTGTCGATCCGGCTATCCGGAACTGGCAAACCCGCTACTGGGCGCCGCCCGGATTGGCCATTTTCTCCATCGCGTCACCCAGCGAGAAACTCGCCGCCTTCTGGCGCGGCGGGTAGTCCTTGAAGGTCTCCAGGAACCGGGCGACATACGTCTGCGCGGGTACCAGCATGTATGCATGGTCGAGCATCCAGTCGTAGTACGTGTTGGACGTCTTCTGGGAACGCTCGAACGGGTCGCGCCGCAGGTTGAAGATCAGCGGCACCCGCAGTGGCACGAAGGGCTCAGCCCAGGCCTGCAGCGTGCCCTCGACGCGCTGTTCCATGAAGATCAGCTTCCAGTCGTCGTAGCGCAGCGCGGTCAGATCGCCATCGTCGGAGAAGTAGAAGATCTCGTGGCGCGGCGATTTATCGGTTTCACCCGTCAGCAGCGGCAGGATGTCGTAGCCGTCCAGGTGGACCTTGTAGTTGCGGCCCATGGCCTTGGACTTGTAGCCGTCCAGCAGGTCTTCCTTGATGTCTTTCTTGCCGGCGATGTCCAGGAACGTCGGCAGCCAATCCATGTGGTGCACGATCTCGTTGGTCACGCGACCCGCGGGGATGTGGCCGGGCCAGCGCACGAATGCCGGCACGCGCCAGCCGCCTTCCCAGTTGGTGTTCTTTTCTCCGCGGAAGGGCGTCATGCCGGCATCGGGCCAGGTGTTCATGTGCACGCCGTTGTCGGTGGAATAGAACACGATGGTGTTGTCAGCGATACCCAGTTCGTCGAGCTTCTCCAGGAACTGGCCGATGTGCATATCATGTTCGACCATGCCGTCGGAGTACTCGTCCTGCCCGGAAATCCCGCGCAGTTCGGGCTTCACGTGGGTGCGGAAGTGCATGCGCGTGCCGCTCCACCAGACGAAAAAGGGCTTGTCCGCCTTGACCTGACGCTCGATGAAATCCAGCGCGGCCGCCACGGTTTCGTCGTCCACCGTTTCCATGCGCTTCTTCGTCAGCGGGCCGGTGTCCTCGATGCGGCCGTCCGCGTACGAGTGGACCACGCCGCGCGGGCCGAATTTCTCCTGGAACGTCTTGCCGCCGGCCACGATCATGTCGCCGGGGTAGTCCTCGTTCTCCGGTTCTTCCTCGGCGTTCAGGTGATAGAGGTTGCCGAAGAACTCGTCGAAGCCGTGATTGGTGGGCAGGTGCTCGTCACGGTCGCCGAGGTGGTTCTTGCCGAACTGGCCGGTGGCGTAGCCCTGGTCCTTCAACAGGCCGGCGATGGTCGGATCCTCGACCTGCATGCCTTCCTTCGCGCCCGGCAGGCCCACCTTGCTCAGGCCGGTGCGGAATACGCTCTGGCCCATGATGAACGAGGAACGTCCGGCGGTGCAGCTCTGCTCACCGTAGTAGTCGGTGAAGGACATGCCTTCGGAAGCGATGCGGTCGATGTTGGGCGTGCGATAACCCATCATGCCCTTCGAATTGGCGGAAATGTTCCAAATGCCGACATCGTCGCCCCAAATGACGAGTATGTTCGGCTTGTCGGCTGCATGGGCCGCGGCGCTGAGCATCAGGCTCGCCAAGGCCAGGCAGACGTATCCCAGACGTCTGGTAGATTGCATGATCTCTCCTAAGATTGTCTATTTTCGGGCGGCGAGGCGCCGCGATCCGCCCGAATGGTGCGGCTGTCACGCTTTGCGGCGACAGAACGCGGCATCGTAACCAGTGTTGTCGATGCGATCAATACATCTTAGTGCATGTTTTGATAACATATATGCATGAACCTCTCGCTCAGGCATTGCCGATACCTTCTCGCCCTCGACACGCACCGTCACTATGGCCACGCGGCCGAGGCCCTTTCCATCAGCCAACCGGCGCTGAGCCGCGCCATTCAGTCGCTCGAGCGGGAGATCGGGACCCGGCTGTTCGATCGTTCCCGACGCGGCGTCATCCCAACCGAGGCCGGCAGACTGTTCATCGACTTCAGCCAGCGTCTGTTGGCCACCGCGGCCGAACTGGAATCGGAGATTCTGCAGGCGCGGAAGCCCGAAGGACAGAAGCTCACAGTCGCAAGCGGCCACTACCCGGCGGAATTGATTGTGCCCGGCGCCCTGAGTGCGCTGTTGCGCGAATGGCCCGAAGCCCAGGTCGAAATGGAAGTTACCGACTGGCCAAGGGCCGTCGAGATGCTGATGCAGGGAGCCTGTCAATTGGCCATCTGCGAACTGACGGACGTCGACGCCTCTCTCGAAGCCGGTGTTGAATTGCTCAACGACCGTCGCCTGTTTCCCATGGTGCGCAAGGGGCACCCGCTGGCGCGGCTGGCACAGCCCACCCTGGCCGACTTGCTCTCCTACCCCTGGGCCTGCAGCCAGATTCCCCGGCGGGCGGCAGGCAAGTTCGGGGACGGCCCCTGGGCTGCCGGGACCATGCACAAGGCCACCGGCAATTTCAATCCCCGGATCATCGCCCCGTCCCTGACCACCTCCATCAAGCTGGTCACGGAAAGCGATTTCGTGGGTATGACACCGTTGAGCCCTGCCTATCCTTACATGCAACAGGGAAGCCTCGAGTTGGTGAACTTCGCAGCGCCCTGGATGCGGCTGAACTATGGGTTTCTGCGGGACGTCCACAAGCCCCTCACGCCGGTCATGAAGGCGTTCATGACGAAGGTCCGCGAGATGGAGGCGCAGACGGAGCAGCGGGAACGGGCCCTGCTGAAACGCCTCGCAATAGAGGTCGCGTAGCGTCCCCTGCTCAGTCCTAAGGACGTTGGCCATGAGCCCGTATGACCTTAGGCAATGGGGTCAGAGTAAAGGGTCAGAGTAAAGGGTCAGAGTAAAGGGTCAGAGTAAAGGGTCAGAGTAAAGAAGGGACTTGAGGCTCAGTTTCGCAAACGGTGCACTTGTTGCCTGAATTTTTCTGTTCCCAGCACAAGCCCGGTGTTGGCGCAGTGCCGGACCTTCGCCATCAGCTCTATTCCCAGGTTTTCATTGATCAGCTCCCTCCAGGCGTGTTGGCGTTGATTTTCGTTATTGCCCAATTGCAGGTAGAGGTCGTGAGGTGACCATAACCGCGCCCTGATTCCAAATGCGTGCGCCCGGAAACTCGACCACCGGTAGGCACCCGGCTCCCTGACCATGCCCGCCCTGACTGGATTCAGTTCAATGTAGCGCAGGCAGGTCAACAGGTACCGGTCTTCCTGCACCACGCTGGTCCGGAAGCGGCCCTCGAACAGGGTTCCGCTACGGGCGTAAGTGTGGTTGAAATGACGTACGTAGAGGCGCCCGAGAAACTGCATCAGCCGCGATAGGCTCTCGTGATGGGAGGGTGTCGCCAGCAGGTGCACATGATTGCTCATGAATGCCCAGCCGTGAACCGACACGCCGAATTGCTCCGCGCCCTCTGCCAGCCAATGCGCGTAAGCTGCCAGATCAGCATCACATGTAAATATGGCCTGCCGGTTATTACCTCGTTGGATCAGGTGGACCGGATAGCCGGCGGGACAGAACCGGGTTCGTCTTGGCATCGCTTCCCACTGATTTGACTGAACAAGACTCGATACTGAATGAAAGTCCTGTTCCCGCGCGACACGGATTTGCAGTCTCTGGCAGCAGGAAAACTCTGTGATTTGCTGTCGGTTTACTCTGTCCCTTTACTCTGACCCCATAACTTCAACGGGATAACAGAAAGCGTGGCGAAAAGGTGCCAGAATATGGGACATCGGAAGCGCCGGGCGCTGTCGAGTCGCCCGAAGCGGTTACAGAGGATCATTCATGACACAACTCAAACAATGCACGATTCTTCTGGTTCTGCTCTGCTTCGTGACGGCGATCCACGCCGAGGCGCCAACGAGCCTGCCTGCCGAAGTCGCCGGCGAGATCGACACCGCGGTGTCCAAGGTTCTCGAAGAGACGGGCGTACCCAGCGCCTCGGTTGCCATCATTTACCATGGTGCGGGTACCTGGACGAAAGCCTACGGGCTGGCGCGTCTGGAACCGAAACAGTCCGCCACGACATCCATGCGCTACGCCATCGGTTCCATCAGCAAGCAGTTTGCCGCTGCGGCGGTCGTCATGCTTGCGGAGGAAGGCAAGCTCAGTCTCGACGACAAGGTCGCCAAATTTTTTCCCGACCTGACCCGTGCCGACGACATCACGCTGCGTCAAATCCTGTCGCATACGGCGGGGATCCGGGACTACTGGCCACAGGACTACGTACCGAAGACCATGCTCGAACCGATCACGACCGAAGCGCTGATCGACCGATGGGCCCGGCAGCCACTCGACTTCGAGCCGGGCACGCGTTACCAGTACAGCAACACCGGATACGTCATCGCCGGCGCCATTGTCGAGAAAGTCAGCGGCGAGGCGTTTATGGATTTCCTGCGCGAACGGATATTCGTTCCGCTCGGCATGGGGAGCGTCACGGACATCGATCAGGGCACCCTCGGCCCGGGAGACGCGGCGGGCTATCGGCGTTTCGCACTCGGGCCGCCCCGGTTGGCCCCGCGAGAAGGCAAGGGTTGGTTGTTTGCCGCGGGTGAACTCGCCATGACGCCTGCCGATCTGGCGAGGTGGGATCGGGCAATGATCGATGGCGACGTGCCCGGCGCCACGGTGTTCAACGAACTGGCTCGGGAAGTAGTGCTGGCAAACGGAGTGGGTACCGGCTACGGCCTCGGCCTCAATGTCGCCCTCCAAGATGGTCGTCGAGTCGTCGGCCACGGGGGTGAGGTCTCCGGCTTCACCGCGACGAACATCGTCTTTCCGGAAGACGGTACAGCGATTGTCGTGCTCAGCAATCAGGATGCCGCCAACGCCGCCTCCACGATCGCGGAGAAGGTTGCGGAACTGCTCTTCGTCAGCGCCTCGCCGGACGATGCGGGGATGCTCGCCCGGACAACCGCGATTTTCGATGACCTCAGGGAAGGGCGGCTCGATCGATCGCTGTTTACCCCAAATGGCAACGACTATTTTACCGATGCCGCGTTGGCTGACATCGAGTCCAGCCTCAAGCAGCTGGGCCCGCCTGAGGCGATCAAGCAAGTCCGGCAAGGTCTCCGCGGCGGCCTGACCACCCGGGTGTACAGCGCCGACTGTGAGAAGGCGACGCTCGAGATCGTCACGCGGGCGACGAACGACGGAAAGCTGGAGCAGTACACGATCAGCGTCGAGTAACCGCTCGACTACTCGGGCTTCGGGCGCACCGGCGTCCACTTCGCCGGGCAGCAAGCGGTATGCCTCGTCCTTATCGAGTAAATCACCGAGATTCCGGTACGCGTCTTGGGGCCGAAAAGGATTTGCACAAAATGTCGCGTGGGCGACATCAGCCGGTTTCCAGTCGGCCCCAAGCCGACAGGTCACGACGCCTGTCGGTGAAATGGAAGGCCTTCACCAGCGTAGGCAGTTCCATGGGGTGGTCGACGTGCAGGTGACTCGACAACACCACGTCGAGGTCGCTCAAGTCGGCGTGCGAGTTGCACGGTGCATCCGGTTCGACTATACTTACCTATAAGTAAGTAGAGGCTCCTATGATTCAGGCCACCAACACTCGTGAACAAATCATCGAACAGGCGTTTCAGTTGATGATGCGCCGTGGGGTGAACGGCTTCAGCTACCGCGATATCTCCGAACCGCTGGGCATTCGGAACGCCGCAGTGCACTACCATTTTCCCAGCAAAATGGATCTGGTGAAGACCCTGATCGAGGAGCAGCACGAGGTGTTGCGCAAGGGCACGGCCCAGTTCATGGCCTACGGCGGGCCGGCGCTGCCACAGATCGAGGGCATGTTCCGGCACACGCTGAAGCAATACGAGCACGGCCGGCCCGTTTGCATGGCCGGGGCTCTGTCCGTGGATTTCGAAGACCTCCCCGATGACGCCAGGTCCGCCCTGGAAGGCTTCATGCGTGACATGACCGCCTGGCTGACCAAGGTTCTCGAAGTCGGACGGAGCCAGGGCGAATTCCGCTTCGACGGCGATGCGGAATCCAAGGCGACGTCCATCGTCGCCATGATCCAGGGCGCCAGGCAGTTGGCGCGGATGCAGGGCAGAAGCCTTCTCGAACGGCTGTTTTCCCGGATTCGCATCGATCTCGGAGTCGACGCCTAAAAAATTTACCATTAAAGCTTACTTATCAGTAAGTATATAGGAGAGACAGGATGAAAACACACTCAATCGTTTGGCCCCTTGAGCAGGAATCGACGGTCACCTCATTGCGCCACTTGGCGGGCCGCGCCAACGGACTCACACGGCTTGTCTACCGACTACTCATCGCGGGGGCCCCGGCACTGGGAATGCTGATCGCGGCAAGTTGGATGCTGTCCGCTCCGGGTTTGCTGCCCTACCTGCAAGCTGCCCTCTGGGGAGCGGGATTCGTCTTCTCGGCTCTGGCCGTCGAGGCTGAAAGACCCCATGTTGCGGCGCTGCTACTGACGACCGGCCTGGCGCTGCCCGTGCTGGCCTGGCTCAGCTCGCGCGTCGCGGTGGAATTCATCGTGGTGGCGGCGGCGCTGATCGCAGCTTGGCTGGTCGCAGCCGTGCTCAAGTCCGGGAAATGATCGGACGGAGTCACGTTTTTAGGGAAACCGCGTTGGCTGACATCGAGTCCAGCCTCAAGCAGCTGGGCCCGCCTAAGACGATCAAGCAAGTTCGGCAAAGCCTCCGCGGCGGCCTGTCCACCCGGGTGCAATGCGCCGACTGTGAGCAGGCGATGCCCGAGATCGTCACGCGGGCGACGCCCGACGGAAAGCTCGAGCCGTACAGGATCAGCGTTGAGTAATCGCTCGATTGCCCGGACGTCGGGTGTTCTTGCGGAGGGGCGCTGAGTGTGGTTCGGGTACGCAGGAGGGCCACTGGTAAACCATTTCAAACAAGCAGTTAGACGCTTGCTTCTAGAAGCAAGCCATGTCTTCGGCGAAGGTCACCGGACCCCCGTAACTGCGGCGGATCAGCTCCAGGGTTTGAGCTTCCAAACCGAGCGTGCGCTTCATCCGATGCGACAGCACTAGTGCTCCGACCTTGGCTTCACCGGCGACACGCCCGATCTCCGATGGCGGCATGTGCAGCTTACGCGCGATGCCCTCCGCGCTTTCCGGGATGGCGTGATGTGCGACCAGCAAGTCTGCGCCGTCTGCGATCGCTCCAAGGGTATTGGTCGAGTTGCTGGTATCGCCGCTGAAAACGATGGTGCGCTGCCCCGTTTCGACGCGCCAGGCCAGCGCGGGAATCGGCCCGTGGTTGACCCCCACGGCCAACACCCTGAATCGTTCGTTTTCGAACACTTGTGTCGGGCTGGTCGAACCGGCGTCCACTTCGCCGGGCAGCAAGCGGTATGCCGCGTCCCCATCCAGGAAGTCACTGAGGTAGCGGTACGCTCCTTCGGGGCCGAAAAGGATTTGCACGAAATCGCGCGTGGGCGGCATCAGCTGGTTTCCGGTCGGCCCCCACACCGGCAGGTCGCGGCGCCTGTCGGTGAAAAAGGAGGCCTTTACCAGCGTAGGCAGTTCCACGGCGTGGTCGACGTGCAGGTGACTCAGCAACACCACGTCGAGGTCGGTCAGGTCGGCGCCGGACTGCTCGAAGTTCAGCATCGAGCCGCTACCCATATCGACAAGGACACGCGCCTTGCCGTCCATCCAGACAAGATAGCCGCTGGAAGCCCGGCCGTCGCCCATTTCGGGGCCGCCGGAACCCAGCACTTCAACGACCGCCGGGCCGTCGCCGCAAGAGTGATCCGCCGCCCGGGCAAGGGGCAGGCCAAGCGCAAGCCACATGAGCAGGATCAACCCGAATACTTCACCAGGGTGGACCCTCGACTCACGTTTCTGCTCGCGATTACGCGGATGGAGGACGATTTGCACTTTCTCGATTGATCCCAGCGAACAGGAAGTATATAGCACGTGTTGCCTGATGCGAGCGAGTATTGCCGGCTGGGATTGGGTGGTGGCCGATGTTCTGCCCGAGGCTGGATTTGGCGCGGACGCGGGATGAGCCGCCCGGGAGGCGGGTGATATGCGGGTGGGAACCGGCAACCACCTGCCGCGGGCCAGGTGGGGGCCTGAGCGGCAGCCCGTTCGCGCTGGTTGAGATTCAAGTGGGGTATGAATGCGGCGGTGCGCGGGTGACGTGGCTGAACGGGGCTTACCGGCGCTGGACGTGTTCGAGGATCTCGCGGGTCGGCGGGGGATCCTCGATGCAGGCGATGACACGGAGTGCGCTGCGCTCGATGAAATCGAAGGTCGGTTTGAGTGCCCTGCCGGTTGGCGCTAGACTCGCTGCTTTGCCGCGACCCATTCCCGGAGAAAGTTTCATGCGCCGACCGCTCCTGTTTTCGATGACCTTCCTGGCCATACTGGCCACTGCCGCGCCGCTGTCCGCGGCGCCCACCGGCAAGGACGAAGCGGTCGAGGCGCGTTTCGACGCTGCGATCGATCCGGCCGCGATGGACCAATGGCTGCGGACGATGGCAGCCGAGCCCAACCACGTCGGTGCGCCGCACAACAAGGCCAACGCCGAGCTGACACTGGCGCAGTTCAAGGAATGGGGCTGGGATGCCAGGATCGAAAGCTTCGAGGTGCTCTACCCGACGCCGTTGAACGTCTCGCTCGATCTGCTGGGGCCGACGCCGCAGCCGGTCGCGCTTACCGAGCCGCCGGTCGCCGGCGACGAGCCGACGCAAACGAAGGACGCGCTGCCCGCCTACCTGGGATACCAGGGCGACGGCGATGTGACGGCGCCGCTGGTTTACGTGAATTACGGCATGCCGGAGGACTACGAGGCGCTGCAGCGGATGGGAGTTTCGGTAGAGGGCAAGATCGTGCTCGCGCGCTACGGCGCCGGCTGGCGCGGATTGAAGCCGAAGCTGGCGCAGGAGCACGGCGCCGTTGGCTGCATCATCTATTCCGACCCGCAGGGCGATGGCTACGCGGTGAACGAAGTTTACCCGGACGGCCCGGCCCGGCCGCCCGCCGGCTTGCAGCGTGGCTCGGTCATGGACATGACGATCTATCCCGGCGACCCCCTGACGCCGGGGGTCGGCGCCACCAAGAAGGCCAAGCGCCTGAAGCGTGCCGACGTGCAAACCATTATGAAGATTCCGGCCGTCCCGATTGCCTATGGCGAGGCCGGCAAGCTGCTCGCCGCCATGGGGGGACAAGTGGCCCCGCCATCTTTTCGCGGCGCCCTGGGACTGACCTATCACCTGGGCGATGACGATGCAGCAAGGGTGCATCTCGTCGTGCAGTCCGACTGGAGCCTGAAGACGATCCACAACGTCGTCGCGACGCTCCCGGGCGCCGTTTACCCCGACCAGTGGATCCTGCGCGGCAACCACCGCGACGGCTGGGTGATGGGCGCCTCCGATCCCCTCTCGGGCCACGTCGCGATGATGGGCGAGGCGCGGGCACTGGGCGCGCTGGTGAAGAGCGGCTGGAAGCCGAAGCGCACGCTGGTTTACCTGAGCTGGGACGCCGAGGAGCCGGGCCTGATCGGATCGACCGAATGGGCCGAGACACATGCCGACGAACTGCGGCGCAAGGCGTTAGTCTACGTGAACACCGACGGCAACGGCCGCGGCTTCCTTTATGCCGGCGGCAGCCATTCACTGCAGCATTTCGTCAACGAAGTCGCGGCCGACGTGGCAGATCCACAGACGGGCGTCGCGGTCGGCTCGCGCCTGCGCGCCGCGCTGGCCGTGAACGGCCAGGAGTCAGGCGCTTCCAAGGAAGATCAGGAATTGGGCGAGATTGCCGCGGACCCGGCGCGGGACCTGCCCCTGCACGCGCTCGGCTCCGGTTCGGACTATTCGACCTTCATCGAGCACCTGGGGCTGGCGGCACTGAACATCGGCTATGGGGGCGAGGGAGATTCGGACGGTGTGTACCATTCGCTCTACGACGACTACGCACATCACAGCCGCTTCGTCGACCCGGGAGCGGCCTATGCCACCGTATTGGCCAAAACCGTCGGCCGTCTGGTGCTGCGCGCCGCGAACGCCGACCTGCCGCCCCAGCGGTATGGCGATTTCGCCGACACGGTCGCGGACTACCTCTACGAGGTCAAGTCGCTGGCCGAGGACAAGCGCGCCGCGGCCTCGGCCCAGGCCAAGGCGCTGGAGACCGGCGCATACCAACTCGCCGCCGATCCGACCAGGCCCCACGGCTCGCCGACAGCCCTGCGACCCGTGCCTCATTTCAACCTGGCCCCGCTGGAAAACGC
>JASFKQ010000080.1:0-14666 GCA_050118555.1 Lysobacterales bacterium | reverse complement strand
TCGACGTGTTCGACCCTGGCCATCGGCGGCCCCCTCCTCAGCCAGTTGTGCAGCCGGTCGAGCGCCCGGGGCTCACCGCAGGCGAGTACTTCCACGGAACCGTCCGGCAGGTTCTTTGCGTAGCCGGTCAGACCCATTGCTATCGCTTCGCGGCGCGTGGACTCCCTGAACCAGACGCCTTGCACGTGGCCCTTGATATTGAATAGCCTGCGGTTTGTACCGCTGACCGCATCCCGGCCCGATCGGGCTTTGTTTTTGCGTTCGTCAGTCATCACTTCCTAGCATACTATGGCTGCTCGTGGTGAGGCGTCTGGAAAAGAGCCAACTGGTGTCCGGGACCTCGGCGGAATCGGTCCGTGCTCAGCGGTGGGGCGGGGGTGTCCAGTGCGTTGCGCCGCCGGGCCAGTTCGAAACGGCGGGCGATCAAGGTGGCGATGGGTCCATTGCCCCGCATCCGGTGGTGGTAGCTCGAATCGTACGCTTTGCCGCCGTGGCAGGCGCTCAGGGCGCTGATCACCGATTCCGCGCGACCCGGGTAGTGGGCTTGCAGCCAATCCCGAAACAGCGGCAGAACCTCGCGGGGCAGTCGCAAGAGCACAAAGCTGGCGCCGCGAGCGCCGTTTCTGGCCGCTGCTTCGAGGATTTGCTCCATTTCGTGGTCGTTGATTCGAGGGATGACCGGGGCGAGCATGACGCTCACCGGCACGCCGGCGTCGTCGAGTTCCCGGATTGCCCCGAGACGGGCGCCCGGTCCTGCGGCCCGGGGCTCCATCCGGCGCTTGAGTTCGGCGTCCAGCGTTGTGACGCTAAGCGCCACCCGCACCAGTTGGCGTGTGGCGAGTTCCGAAAGGATATCCAGGTCGCGAAGGATCAGCGCACTCTTGGTGATGACCACCACTGGCTGCCGGACATCCAGGCAAAGACGCAGCAGGCCACGAGTGAGCTCCAGGTGGCGCTCGGCGGGCTGGTAGGCATCCGTGTTGACGCCGATGGCAATCGGTTCGCAGGCGTAGGAAGGTGCCGATAGTTCCCCGGCGAGAAGCTCCACCGCGTTGGTTTTAGCCAGGATGCGGGTCTCGAAATCCAGGCCCGGGGACAGGTCATGGTACGCATGTGTCGGCCGCGCGAAGCAATAGACGCATCCGTGCTCGCAGCCCTGGTAGGGATTGACCGAAAGGTTGAAGCCCACGTCCGGACTGCGGTTGCGGCTTATGATCGAGCGCGCTCGAACGGGAATGACCTCGGTATCCGGAACCGACTCACTGCCCGGCGGCTCATCGTACTGGACCGCGAGGCGGGTGAATCGGTGGTCGATATTTTCGCGGGCGCCTCGCCCGCGTATCGGGTTCGGGCCACTATAGCTGTTCATGCATACAGTATAAACCCATCGTGAGACTGCAGCGCAAGTTCGACCTTCGGGATCAATCTGCCTCGCGTGCTTCCTTCTTCCAGAGCGGTATCCGGCCGCCGGCCAACACCATGCGCCGCTGTTGGGCCGATAGTCCATGCCGGAAGCGTATTTCGTCGCCATCGATTGAGGCACGAACCGTTGTGTCACCGTGCTCCAGGGAGGCACGCAAGTCACGGAACTCGAGAACGGAATCCTGTTCGAGCCGCTGGTAGTCGTCGTCGCAGTCGAAACGAAGCGGAAGCACGCCATAGAGGGCTAGGTTCCGCTCGTGGATGCGGGCCAGCGATTTGGCAATCACAACCCGCAGCCCGAGGTACCGGGGTGCCAGGGCTGCATGTTCCCTGCTGGAGCCCTGTCCGTAATCGCGTCCGGCCACGACCGCATGGTCTCCGGTATCTCGCGCGCGCTCGGCGTAGGTGTCGTCCACCATATCGAAGCAGAAACGGGAGATCTCCGGGATATTGCTGCGGTATGGGAGTACCCGGGTGCCTGCCGGCATGATCTCATCCGTGGACAGGTGGTCCCCGAGTTTCAGCAGCACCGGAAGGGTCATGGCGTCCGGGAGTTCACCGAACTGCGGCAGCGAACTGATGTTGGGGCCTTTGACCAGTTCGATGTCCGCCCCGTCCGCGGGTGGTTTGATCAGCAGCCTGAAACTGTCGGCGAATGTTTCCGGTTCGCTGACCAACGGATAGTCCATGTCGAGTGTCCGCGGATCGGTGATGACCCCATTGAGCGCCGAGGCGGCTGCCGTTTCAGGACTGCACAGCCAGACGCGGTCTTCGCGGGTGCCTGAACGACCGGGGAAGTTGCGCGGCGTGGTGCGCAGGCTGTTTTGATCGCTGGCGGGCGCCTGGCCCATTCCAATGCAGCCGTTGCAGCCGGCCTGGTGCAATCGTGCACCCGAGGCGAGCAACTCGGCCAGCAGGCCGCTGCGGCTCAATTCGAGCAGCAATACGCGCGAAGTGGGGTTTACATCGAAGGAGACTGACGGGTGCACCGTTCGCCCCGCAACCATCTGCGCGCAGATCGCGAAGTCGCGATAGCCCGGGTTCGCAGAAGACCCCACGTATGACTGGTAGATGGGCTCCCCGGCGACATCGGCGACCGGCACCACGTTGCCTGGACTCGAGGGTCGGGCGATCAGCGGCTGCAGCGCTGAAAGGTCAATTTCGTCCTCATGATCGTATGAACAGTTCTCGTCGGCCGCCAGTGGCTGCCAGTCCTCTTCGCGTCCGTGGCTGACCAGGAACTCCCTTGTCCGGTTGTCGGATGGAAAAAGCGACGTCGTGGCCCCGAGTTCTGCACCCATGTTGGCGATGACGTGCCGGTCCATCGCGCTCAGCCCATTCACTCCCGGACCGTGGTACTCCACAATGCGACCTAAACCGCCGTCCACCCCGTGCCGGCGCAGCATCTCGAGGATGACATCCTTGGCGCTGACCCAGTCGGGCACACGGCCCGTGAGCCTGATGCCCCAGATCTCGGGCATGGGCATGGCGTAGGCCTCTCCCGCCATCGCCATCGCGACGTCCAGACCTCCGGCGCCAATCGCCAACATGCCCAGGCTGCCCGCTGCAGGCGTATGGCTGTCCGAACCGAGCAAGAACGCTCCGGGCCGACCGAAATGCATCATGTGCACCGGGTGGCTGACGCCGTTACCCGGCCCTGAGTACCACAGCCCGAATCGCTGGCAGGCGCTGAACAGAAAGCGGTGATCGTCGGCGTTACGGTGGTCCTGTTGGACCAGGTTGTGATCCACGTACTGCACCGAGCACTCGGTGCAGACCCGGTCCAGGCGGAGCGCCTCCAGTTCGAGCATGACGAGCGTGCCCGTCGCGTCCTGGGTCAGCGTTTGATCGACGCGCAGCCGAATCTCCTCGCCCGGCGTCATCTGTCCTTCCGCGAGATGCGAGGCCAACAATTTCCGGGCGAGATTTTGCGTCATGTTGTCGATCCGTGGGCAGTGATGAAATCCCCTGCGCCGTCAGTGGGTAATTTCCGCGGTCGCCTTGCCGGACAATGTATTGCCGCTGTGCCGGGCGATATCGGCGAGCGAGATGACGCCTGTCATTCGCTTGTCCTGGTCGTTGTCCAGAACGATCAGGCGATAGACCTTCTGTTCGCCCATGTGACGCGCCGCATCTTCCAGACTCTCGCCCTCGTAGCAGTAAAGGACCTTGCCCGTTTTGACCTCTTCGACCGTGGCTGAGTTCGGATCCAGACCCTGCGCCACGCCGCGAACAGCGATGTCACGGTCCGTGACAACACCCTGCAGCTTGCCCTTACTCGAGTTTCCGATGGGCAGAAAGCCTGCGTCCAGGCGTCGCATGAGTTCAGCGGCCTCCTTGAGGCTGGTGTCAGTAGGCACGTACTCGACATTTTGGGTCATTACGTCTCTGATTTGCATAAAGTAAAACCTCCTGCATGGAGCGTGATGGGTGAAAGCAATCGGGTAAGAGGAAACGCCGCCAGAGCAGCGTTATAGACTTCGATAGAGAGCTGAACCGCCGTTAAATGGCGGCTAAAAAGACTGTAAATTCAAATGCATAACAGTATGACACCTTAACACATTGCCGTTTCCGATGCACATCGCCGAGACGGCGCGCAGTAGTGCCGGATAGCGCGTTTCTCCGATACGCGGAGGCTCTGCCGGCCATACCGTTTTTGGGCGTGCGAAAGACGGATTCGTAATTTGAACGTACGGGCTTCCGCCCAAAGGTCCACAGGGTAAGCCCGCCATGCGGGCACAACCAAACAGGGCCTTGCGGGCCCGGGAGTCATGCATGCGATTGGCGCGTTTCATATTCATTCTTGGCTGTTTTGCCGTAAGCAACACGGCGCTCGCAAAGACGTGTGAATTGTGGATCACCGGGAACGATCAAATCCAATACAACAAGTCGAAGCTCTTGGTGGGCGCCGAATGCACCGAAGTGAAGCTCACTCTCGAACACGTGGGCAAACTGTCCGTCGAGCAGATGGGGCATAACTGGACCCTCACTCGCACCAAGGACTGGAAGGATGTCGCGATGACAGGGCAGGGCGCCGGCCTGGAGAACGACTACCTGCCGAAAAATGACGACCGCATCATCGCGCACACCGACGTGATTGGCGGCGGCGAGACCACCAGCATCACATTCGATCGTTCTGAACTGGAGAAAGGGGGCGACTACACCTTCTTCTGTTCGTTTCCGGGTCATTGGGCGAACATGAATGGAAAGCTGATCGTGCAATGAACGCGCGCCCGATCTTCTGTCGGCGAAGGCTCGTTGCCTGCAAATCGGTTAGGCTGTGAAGACCTTATCGGAGACAGAGCATGGACCACACGTACAAGCACATCGAAATTACCGGAAGTTCGGGCGAGAGCAGCGACCAGGCCGTACGGAACGCGATTGCGAAGGCTGCGGAAACGGTCCACCACATCCACTGGTTCGAGATCGTGGATCAGCGTGGGTACGTCGAAGGCGACGCGGTCAAGTTCTGGCAGGTTACCCTGAAGATCGGTTTCAGGCTTTCGGATTAGGAACGGCTGCCGGGGGCAGTGCCGCTACCGCCCGGTGCAGTCCGCAACCCGTTTGCCCGGCGGGCCGGGCTTCACGCCGTAAGCAGGGTAAGCGCCCTGGTCAGACGGCTCGCGATGACCACGGTCGCCGAAGTGAACCGGGCCTCGACAATGGAACGCGCTGATCGCGAATTGGTCCCCAACGGGCAGTTGTACAGATTAAGTTTATGGTATAAACTAAGTTTATCTAATAAACTCATGTCAGGTGCAGCTGATGCAAACTCGTTTCCCCGCCACCGATACGGAACTGTTTCGAACCTACTGGGATGATGGCTTGCTCGATCTTTTGGCCGGGGTGGCCCTGTTGGTCGCCGGGGCCGGATGGGCGACTCGCCTGGGAGCCCTGGCGGTGGTGCAGGCGCCTCTGTGGATCGTCATGTGGGCCCCGTTGAGGCGGTCGCTCGTGGAGCCGCGTGCCGGCTACGTACGTTTCACTCTGGCCCGCCGGGCGCGGAATACCCGCAAGCTGATTTTCACAGCCGCCCTGGGAGCGCTCTTGCTCGCGTTCGTGACGATAGCCGCTCAATGGGTGCGAGGCATGGACGGCGCCGGTATCGGCGAACTTCATGCCGCACTGCCTGCCGCGATCGTCGCGACGATGGCTGTCCTCACAGCCTTTCTGACCGGAGCGCGGCGTTTTCTGGGCTATGCCGCGCTGCTGTTTCTCTTGGGCACGCTGGCTGTCAAACTGGACCGCGGTCCGGCGCTTTCGCTGGCTGTGGCCGGTCTTGTGGTCGCTCTGTCGGGTGCTGTGTTGTTGGCTCGTTTCATCCGCGAAAGCCGCGATTACCTCGAGCGCCCCTGAGCATGGCCAGTACTCCGTCCATTCCGGAGATCGACGTGCTCATCCACGAGCCAGCCCGCCTCAGGGTGCTGGCTTTGCTGTCGCGGGTCGACCAGGCCGACTTCATGTTTCTTTTACGCCAGACCGGTCTGACCCGGGGGAACCTGTCGGTCCAGATGAGCAGGCTGGAGCAAGCCGGTATCGTTGCGCTGGACCGGCGCCTGGAGGGTAACCGTTCGCGCACCGCGTATTTCCTGACTGCGGAGGGGTGGGAGGCGCTCAAGGATTACCGGCGTGCGATGGCGCAGCTGGTCGCCGGCTTTCCCGAATCCCGCCGAAGAACGGATCAGTGAAAAAACCGAAATCCTATGCAATCATGACTTTGCTGGCCGCTGTGGTCGCTTATTACGCCTGGAACCTGAGCGCTTCAGGCAGAACGACCATCGACTGGATCGTGCTGATCCTGATCGGGTCGGTGATTCTCTGGAACCTCTTTGGACTGGGCCGCCGACTCCATGCGATCGGCGGCGGCAAGTCAATCTGGCATATAATGAGGACGCTGCTGTTCTGGACTGTCGGACTGTACAACACAGACCTGGCCGCACCGGGCGAACCGCGCGGTTGGCCTTTCTACATCGGCTGTGCGCTCGTCGCCCTGGCGGCGCTGGACAGCATCGCGCTGTGGCGGTTGGAACAGTCTTCCCTGTCAGCTGAGGCGCCAGAGAAGCAGGGCCAATAGAAGAAAACCGCCTTGCGCCAAAGCGAAGGCTTCTAGCGACGGCGCGACGAACGGCATCGCCACGGAGGCGATCAGGGCATTGGAGATCATCTGCACGAAGGCTTGCACGGCCGAGGCCACGCCGCGGGTCCGGGGCAGGCAGTCCAGCGCCATCACGGTCAGGTTCGGCATCGTCACCGCGACCGCGAAACAATAAAGGACCAATGGGCCTACGACGGTGAGCGGCGTCGGGGACAGCCACCAGGCCAGTGCCAGGTTCATCAGCACGGCAAGCAGGGCCAGTGACAACCCGGTGCCGATCATGCGGGCAGGCTCGATTCTCGACGACAGCTTTCCGGCCAGCCATGAACCGAGCATGACGCCGGCCACCGTCGGGACGAATTGCACGGCAAAATCATTGGCGCCCAGACCCAGATGGTCGAAGATGATGGCGGGTGAGCCAACGATGTACAGGAACATGCCGCCGAACATGAAGCAGAAAGTCAGGACGAGGGAAAGGAAGCGCCAGTTGCGCAGTGCAATACCGTAATTTCGGGCCACCGCGCGAGGGTTGATCGGCTGGCGAAGTTCGGGTTTATGGGTTTCCGGGAAAATCCAGAGGATCAAGCCCATCACTACGACACCGTACGCTGCCAGGAAATAGAACACGGATCGCCAGCCGAACCATTCGTGCAACCAGCCGCCGATGATGGGAGCTGCGGCGGGGGCCAGCGCGAACATCAACATGACCTGGGCCATCGCGCTGCGCGCGCGTGGCCCTTCATATACGTCCCGGACCACGGCGCGGCCGATCACGATGCCGCCGCTCGCCGCTGCGCCCTGCAACAGGCGCAAGGCGAGCAAATGCGCCAGGTTGTCGGCGAATGCGCACCCCAGTGATGTGACGACGTATAGCAGCATGGAACCCAGGATGACCCGCCGGCGCCCGAACGAGTCGGCGAGGGGTCCCCAAGCCAGTGTCGCAACGGCGAAGGATACGAGGTAGACGCTGATGGTCTGGGCCATGGCGCCCAGCCCGACCCCGAATTCAGCCGCAATGGACGGAAAAGACGGCAGGTAGGTATCGAGCGTGAACGGGCCCACCATCGTCATCAGCGCGATGATCGGCACCAATCCGCGCGGGACGGATTGGGTCCCGTGATCTGTCGAGGGTGATGTCACTTTTAACGGGCGCTTCGAGCATCAGGGCGCCGACGCCCTGTCATCGGGACGCCGGCGATTCAGCATCAGTGTATCAGCCCGTTGCCATCATAAGGAGCGTTCAGACCGGCTCCATGTGAGACGCGGAAGTCTGTAGGTCCTCAGATGGAGTGTTCAGCCCCCGTGGACACTTGCGAGGAAGCAGCCGCGTGCCGCATTGTGAACGTGCAGATAGCGATTGTGGCGATTGGCCAGGAGGCATTCGAAGGCATCGGCAGCCTGTCCCGCTTCTACCAGCACGGCTTCGGTCATCATGTGCTCTTGATCGAAAGCGCGAACGGCGAGTTGTCGCCGGGAAAGCAATTCCGGAACTTCGCCCGGACGCGGGCGAATCGTTTCCGCCCCGTCGACGACGAAGATGGCGTGGGAAGAACGGTATGGTGTGTGCGCGGGTTGGTGCAGGTAGTTCAATAACAGGAGGCGTTCGCCCGGCTCGGCGTCCCGGAGCGAAACACGGCAGGGATAGCCTGGCGTGCTGTCGGCCAGACATGTCTGGACTCCGCGCGTGGCGAGTTCGGCCGTGCTCAGGCCGTACAGTGCACGGAAATGACTGGCATCGAGCCCTTTTACCTGGAAGTTCATTCGCATGTCTCCGTCAGCTATCCATTGGAATCTTACGGTCCGGTTCGACCTGAAACCACCCGATTCTTGCGCCCCGAAGCGGAACGTTCCTGCGGCGGCGGCGCCATGTTCGTGGACCTGTACGGCTGTTAAGCTGATCTGCATGAACGATTCCAATTCAAAACTCGGTTTCAGCAGCACGTGGTCGATGGCCGTAGGCGGCATGATCGGTGGCGGAATCTTTTCGACGCTGGGCGTGGTTGTGAAGATTGCCGGCGCCTGGGCCTGGCTGAGTTTTGTGGTGGCCGGGCTGATCGCACTCGCAGCGGGTTACAGCTACGCGAAACTTGCGGACTTTTATGGCGAGGGAGGTGGTGCATTCACTTTTCTGCGCGAGATCAACCGCCCCGGGTTCGCCGGCAGCCTGTCCTGGGTCCTGATCGTCGGCTACGTGCTCACCAACGCCGTCTACGCCTTCACCTTCGGACAGTATCTCGGCCACGTAACGGGGCTCGGGCCGTGGTTCCCGCGCCTGGTCGCCGTGGCGGCGGTCGGGCTGTTTGTCGCTCTCAACCTCAGGGGAGTCGGTGAAGCGGGCGGAGTCGAAGTCTTCCTGGTCTGGTTCAAGTTGGTCGTGCTGGTCGGACTCGCGGCCTGGGGCATCCATTTGTGGCAGCCCGACATGCTGTCGCGCGGTGTCCCGGATGCGGGCCTGGCCTCGGCCCTGTTCGGAGCGGCTTCGGTGTTCATGGCCTACGAGGGGTTCCAGTTGCTGACCTACGACTATGAGGACATCCGGGATCCGCGCAGGAACCTGCCGCGTGCCGTGTTGTCGGCGATCGTCGTGGTCATCGGCGTCTACGTCGTCGTGGCACTGGGTACGGCCATGCTGGTTGGCGCGGACCAGGTGGTCCAGCACGAGGAAGTGGCCCTGGCGATTGCCGGTCGCGCGGCGCTGGGAACGGCCGGGCTCGTGCTGGTGACGGTCGCAGCCGCCTTTTCCACCGGTTCCGCCATCAACGCGACCCTGTTTGCAACCGCGCGGCTGGCCCATACGGTCGCGGAGGACGACGAGCTGCCGGCCGTACTCGACCACCGGAACGCCAGGGGGGTTCCGGACCGGGCTGTCGTCGGGCTGGGCGCCGCCGCGGCGCTGCTGGCCGCGATCGGGTCGCTGACGACGCTGGTGGAGGCGGCCAGCCTGGCGTTCCTGTTCACATTCTGCGTGGTGTGTGGGCTGGCGTTCCTGCAGCGCGCCGGGCTGCGGGCGGTAACGGGCTTTGGTGCAGTGGCCGCCGGGCTGGCCAGCGCGACCTTGCTGGTGCGTCTGATGCGCACCGATCCGACCGCGCTGGCGTTGTTGGCAGCGCTGGTTCTGGTCGCAGTGGTCGGGCGACCTTTCATTCTTCGACACGTGAAGACGGAATGAGGTAATAACCGGGTGCCGGGGCTGGTCGAAGCTGGTCGCGGCGCCTCGCAGCCAGTATCCTGAGGCCTGCCGCGATGTCAGCGGCCCCTATCCGTCCTGAACCGACTACTCCAGGCTGAGAAATGACCGAGTTTGCAGATCAGAAGCTGGGCCGCAACGCTCAGAAAGAGGCGTTGAAAGGCGCGCCGCCCGCGGCGCCTGGAGACCAGCCCTTTGGATTGCTTGCGTTGGCGGTGCTCGGCGTGGTTTACGGGGATATCGGCACCAGCCCGATATACGCGCTGCGTGAAAGCTTCGCGGGCGCTCACCCACTGGCCGTCAACCCGGACAACATTCTCGGCATCCTGTCGCTGATCTTCTGGACCCTCGTACTTGTCGTCTCCCTGAAGTACATGGCGTTCATTTTGCGGGCGGACAATCGGGGCGAAGGCGGCATTTTCGCACTGCTGGCGCTGTTGCGTCCCGACCGTAACCAGGAACGGTTGCGCCGGCGTATTCTGATTCTGCTCGGTGTGCTGGGCGCCTCGATGCTCTATGGCGGCGCCATGATCACGCCGGCCATCTCGGTGTTGAGTGCGATCGAAGGCCTGCAGGTCGCTGAACCGAGCCTGCATCGCTATGTGATCCCGATCACGGTAGGCGTACTGCTGGCCCTGTTTGCGGTTCAGCGGCACGGCACGCATCGGGTCGGGGCCATCTTCGGTCCGGTGACACTGGTCTGGTTCGCTGTCATCGGCGTGCTGGGGATCCACGGCATCGTGCAGGCCCCCGAAGTTTTGCAGGCACTGGACCCACGCCACGCGATTCGCTATTTCGCGGACAACGGGCTGCCCGGCTACGCGGCAATGTACGCCGTTTTCCTGGTGGCGACCGGTGGCGAAGCGCTTTACGCGGACCTTGGACATTTCGGCCGGCGGCCGATACGGATAGTCTGGTTCGGTTTCGTGCTGCCTGCGTTGCTGCTGAATTACTTCGGGCAGGGCGCCCTGCTGATTGCGGACCCGGGTGGGGCCCTGCACCCGTTCTTCCACCTGGCGCCAGAGTGGGCCGTTTATCCCCTGATCATTCTGGCCACGGCAGCAACCTGCATCGCCAGCCAGGCGGTTATCACCGGGGCATATTCCTTGACCCGCCAGGCCGTTCAGCTGGGCCTGCTGCCGCGGTTGAAAGTCGAACAGACTTCCGCGCATGCGCGAGGACAGATTTACATGCCGGGCGTCAACTGGATCCTGGCGGTCGCAGCGATCGGCCTGGTACTGGCCTTCCGCTCATCCGGTAACCTGGCGGCCGCCTACGGCGTGGCGGTGAACTCGACCATGGCGGTCACGACCGTGCTCGCTTACCACGTCGCACGTGAACGCGGAGGCTGGGGAATTCCAGCCGCAATGGTGTTTGCATTCGGGTTCCTGCTGATCGACTTGGGCTATCTCGGATCGAATCTCATGACGATCCCGCATGGCGGCTGGCTTCCACTCGTCATCGGACTCGTGCTTTTCACCGTGATGACAACCTGGCGGACCGGCTCCACCCTGCTCAGCGAGCGCATCGCGCACATGACACCCAAGATCGATACCTTCATCGGCAGGCTGACCGCGGAGGGGGCGCCGCGCAATCCGGGGGCTGCGGTGTTTTTTACCGGCCGCCTGGAACAGACGCCACCCGCGCTGCAGAAGCTGGTCCGCCATACCGGCGGGGTGCATGAAACGGTGATCCTGGTCACCGTGATCATCGAGCCGGTACCCAAAACGGAGCCTGAAGAACGCATCGAGCTGACCATGCTCAACGACGGCTTCTACCGATTGGTGCTGCGGTATGGATTCATGCAGGGACCGAATATTCCGTCAGACCTGGCGGCCTGCAGCGAACTCGGCCTGTCGCTGGACCTGGAACACGTCCATTACTTCGTTGGACACGTTGATATGGTCGCCGGCCGTAAACGGCACGGTATGGTCCTGTGGCGCGACAAACTCTTCGCCTTCATGGCGGCCAATACGGAGGGTGCGACGGCTCGCTACCAGATTCCGTCCGATCAGATCATGAACGTCGGTCTGCATGTCGGGATATAGGGCCTGTCGGGCGGCGGGGTAAACCCGGCCGGGGTCATTCTTTGGGGCTGTAGATTCCGTCGAAGACCGTTTTCCAGTTCCGCCCGCCGTCGCCGGAAGATTCCCAGTGCTGTCTCACCTCGCCGCCCGGCAGTGGTGTCCAGGTCACGCGGTTGACGGTTCCGGTGGCGGATGAGACCGGCAGGTCGCGGTCGCTGAGGACCATCTCGCCCGCTTCGTTCAGGCCGCCTTGCAGGTGTACCGCGCCGCCCGCGTTGTCCATCCAGCTCTGGTGCCACAGGCCCGTCGCGCGGTCGTAGAAATTGATACTCATGCCGCTGTAGGCGCCATTGGTGTACTGCTCCATCACCACGCACCCTCCCTGGCGGCTGGCTATGTGGTTTTCGGCCGTGGACTGTGTTTTTCCTGCGGGCGTGACGTTCCAGTGTCCCAGCCAGAAGTCGAACTGGTGGTATTCCGGGGAACGGCAGGGTGACAGTGCCTCGAGCACGGCGCGGTAGCGCGGTTCGTCCTTCAGAACTGCGAACTCGGCCGCGCTCTGCAGGACCGGTGCAGGCGGAGAACCGAGCCGGGCTAATGCTTCGAGTTGCTGCAGCGCCGCTTCGGTATGACCGAGGCTGATCTCGGCACGGGCCAGGTGGTAGCGTACTCGGCCTTCGGGTTGGAAGCCGGATTGCAGCGCGGCCAGGTAAGCGTCGCGCGCCTTCGCGGGATCGCCGCCTTCATGCAGGGCGCGCCCCAGTTGGAAGCGATTGCGCGGCACGTCGATACCGTCGTCGATCAGTTCGCGGTAGGCATCGGCAGCGGCGGCGAATTCCGACTCCGCGAACAGCTGATCTGCGTTCTCCTGCGTCGCTGCCGCCAGTGGCTGGGACAGCGGAAGAAGCAGGAGCAGAAGCGCGGCAGAGATGGAAATCCGCGAAGGTTGGATGTGATCGAGTGTCATGTGATGTCCAGTGCTTTTAGCGACCCGGGTCTGACGCCAGACTAGGCGCAAGGACGCTGTCCGGGCCACCGGTATGCGACAGGCACCGCTCGTTGCGCGGTGAAAGGTGCATCCAATCGCGCTTTGGCGATAGGATGGCCACGTTGCACGCAGGAGCCGAAGACTGTCCATGAGCACCCAGACCATCATTTTCCTCGGAGTCGCTATCTACATGGCCCTGATGATCTTCATCGGCGCGATGGCTTCGAGGCAGACGGATACGGCGGATGAGTTCATCGTTTCCGGCCGGCGTATGCCGATGTGGCTGTGCACGGCCACGTTGATCGCGACATGGTTCGGCGCGGGCCCCATGATGGGGTCGGCGGGCGCCTCCTACGAAAACGGTCTGCTCGGTGTCATTGCCGATCCGTTCGGCGGCGCGGTCGTGATGTTCCTGGTGGGTTTTTTCTTCGTCCGGCTGTTCCGCCGCATGGGGCTGCTCACGTTCGTGCAGATGTTCGAAACCCGATTTGGCAGGAAAGCGGCCACCGTGGCGGCGATTGCCTCCATGGCGTCCAACATCGGCTGGACGGCGGCCATGCTGGTGGCATTCGGCCTGGTTTTCGAGACGCTGACGGGCATCCCGCTGGTGATCGGCATCACCGGGGGAGCGATCGTCGTGATCATCTATACCACGGCAGGCGGCATGTGGGCTGTGGCCGTCACCGATTTCGTGCAGATGCTGATCATCTTCATCGGCCTCATCGTGCTTCTGACGGTGGTGCTGATCGACGTCGGTGGCTGGGATGCGGTAGCTTCCAGGCTGCCGGAACACACCTTCCGAATGATACCGCTGGAAAGCACGCCGGAAACCTGGCTCAACTATTTCCGCGCCTGGTTCATCTTCGGGCTGGCCGACGTTACAGCGCAACCGTTGATCCAGCGCGCCATGTCGGCCAGATCGGAGCAGGTGGCGCAGAACGCGTTCTATCTCTCCGGCATCGGTTACCTGTCGATGGGCATGATCCCGGTGATCCTTGGCATTATCGGAAGCGTGACGCTTCCAGGGCTGGAGGATCCCGAGAAGATTATTCCGACCCTGGCGATCAACCATCTGCACCCGGTCGCCATCGCCCTGTTCGTGGGTGCTCTGCTGTCAGCGATCATGAGCACCACGGACAGCGCGCTGCTGGCGGTCGCCAGCGTGTTCAGCACCAATATCGTTCCCCTGTTCAAGCCTGACGTATCCGACCGTCAGCGCTTACTCGTGACCCGTTACTCGATCCCCGTGTTCGGTGTCTGTGCGGTACTGGTGGCGCTCTATGCGCAGGTTGTGTTCCACCTCATCATGGACGCCAATTCGGTGATGCTGGTGTGCGTAACGGCTCCGTTCATCGCGGGCGTGTGGTGGAAAAGAACCAACCGGACCGGCGTGCTGTCGGGCATGACGGCCGGCTTCGCGACCTGGATTGCCACCGCGTACTTCGCGCCCAACCTGCCGGGCGACCTCCTTGGATTGCTCGCCTGTTTCGTCGTGATGTTGGTGGTGACGCCGCTCACCCAACGGATCGACCCACCGAAGTCGCCCCGCAACAGCGAGGGCGAAATCGTCGAACTGAAGAATCGTCTTGGCGTGTTGCCGTTGTTTCGGAAGGTCTGAACCGACTTACTTGCAGTCCACGCTGAATTCGGCTTCGAACTGACCGGAGGCGCCATCGAGCCAGAGGGTGCCGGATCCGCTGGCGCCGGTCGCACTCTTGCTGAAGGAAGTCAGGTTGCCGGTGCTGTACGTCTTGCCGTGGTCGACAACCGTGAAAACGAACTTGTCCCCGTTCTGCATGCCCGAGATGTTCAGGCCGTCCCCGTTTGAGTCTGAGACGTCGTCCTGGTCGGAAAGGAACGTGAACCAGTCCTTATCGAGGTGAAAACAATCGACGTCGACCTCGTAGGTCTGGTCCCCGACGCTCCCGGTGAACTTGCCATGGCTGG
>JASFKQ010000079.1:0-14764 GCA_050118555.1 Lysobacterales bacterium | reverse complement strand
ACGGTGGGCACGATGTCCTTCGATTTCTCCGACTGCAACACCGCAACCGTCGAGTTCACGCCAACAGGGGATACGAGCCTGTCGGCCTTCTCCACACAGATGGTCCGGCTGACCAGCATTTCCTCGATGGATTGCAGCCTGTTGAGCGCCGGGCAGGTCGATCGCGTGGGTCGGCCCGGAGTGTCCCTCTTGCTGATTTCCGAAGGGATGCGCGATGCCTACAACACAGCCGACGATCCGGCAGATTGGCAAGACCTGTTCGGCGACGAAATCGAAGCCGGTCTGCAGTTGCTGGACACGGCGGACGGGATCGTGGGCAACATGTTCTACGACCCGCAGACTCTGGCGCCGGTGTTTGCAGACGACCGCCTCCAGGTCGATATTCAGAAGGGTCAGACCGGAGGCTACTTCACGATCGAATCCTCGGCGCTGGTTCCGCAGGACTGGAACATTGCGGCCGGTCGAACCTTGTCCGAGGACGTGCTGGACGGCACGCTGTCGATGCTGATCTCCGCCTGGGATCCGCTGGTCAGCGACTACGTGGATGAAAACGACGTGCCGTTCCTCGAGGAATTTCCCTTCCTCGCGGCCCCGCATTAGCCGGCATCGAGCGTAGGTATGGGGGCCGGGTCCCGCGACCCGGCCCCTTCGTCGTCAGGACGTGGGCGACTCCAGCACCAGCGTTTTCTCGTACACCTTCTGCTGTTTCGTGAACAGCAGGTTGAGTTCCCGCTCGTAGCGCGCCTTTACGACCCAGGCATCGTTGCGGCGCGCTACGCTGAAGGCGTCCTTCAGCCCCTGCATCTGGTTGATGTAGAGCTGTGCGTCGATGGCGCTCTTCACCTCCTCGGCATCCTTCAGCGGCTTCTTGTGGTGAATGTCCGCCACGGTCTGGAGGATGGAATCGACCTGGGACGATTCCAGGTATTGAGGTACGGCCTGGATCGCGAAGTACACGCCGTAGGCGATAATTGCGAGTGTGATCAGGGTGCCGAGGGCTCCGGCGCCGTTCTGTCTCGTTCGGTGCAACATGCGATTTCCCCTGCCTCAGTGAGTCGGTCTTCTCAGTGAGACGCTCTTTGTATGCTCGATGGATTTCTTCGTGAATAGCAGGTCCAGGTCACGCGTGAAGTGGACGCTGACTTCGAAGCTGCCGCGCTCGCCTCCGATCACCTTGAACTCCGCGTGCGGGTTACGCATGTCGCGCATGTCCAGTTGCCGGTCGATCGCGTCCCATATCTGGTCCTCGCCGGTGAAATGGTCTCGCCGGTACTGTTCGGCCACGCTCTGCAGAACCGATTCCAGCGCCGACGACTCCCGCATCTGGGGGTAGTACTGGACCGCTACATAAACACCGTAAGCGGCGATCACGAGGAAAACGATCAGCTCCAGGACCGTTCCACCGTGCTGGCGTGTCCCGCCCGAAAGCCCCATCCCTGGTCTTGTGCCCATCGGCTTACCTCCCCTGGTAGTGGCGGCGTTCCGGGCCGCTGGAGAAAGGTGCCCCAAAAATACCCCAGCCGGGGCCGAGGTGGCAAACCCCTTCGCCTGTTGCTATCCTCCAATCGACGACAGATGGATCTGTGAGGCGGGGGCGGACCCCCGCAGGAGAGGGAACTTCATGTACAAGGGAATAGCTTTGTGCAGGGCCGTGCTCATCGCGAGCTGCTTCGCCCTGCTTTTCATGTCTGCTTCGGCGTTCGCGGCTCGGCCGGGGATGATGCTCGCCTACGAGCTCACCAACGACCTGCTGCGCACGCCCGATCATTTTTCCGTGACCGTCTACGAAGACGGCGTCGCCCTGGTCCATTACCCGGAATACATGGAGAAGGCGGGCGACTACACGGTGCAGTTGTCTCCTTCCGAGGTGCAACAGCTGCGGCTGGCGCTCGAGCACCCGTTGGTGCAGGGCTTCGACCCGGCGGCCGCGAAGGCGGAAAAGCAAGCCGTCGACGCCCAGTCCGATGAGCTGTTCGCGATCTCCGACGACACCTGGTCCGACTTCGAAATCGACCTGAACGGTGCAAAAAAGAGCATTCGCTGGGCCAACCTACCCATCGAAGCCAACCGCTACCCGGATATCGGCGTGTTCAGGAAACTCGCCGACATCCAGGCGGAATTGCTGCACCTGGATGAACACCCGTCGGCTCAGCGCCTGACTGATTGAGCCATGCGGGGCATGCAAACACCGATTTCGGGGGAACGACTGTGATCAAGCGAACTGATTTCAACTTCGAGGGCCCGTCACGGGCCGTGCGCGCCGGCCACGTCCTGCTGGCGCTGACAATCATTTTTTCGATGGCGCTCAGCCCGGCGGCCCGGGCGGGCGCCTTCATTTTCGCCGGCGAGGGAAACGGTGTGGATTCCATAGCGCATCCCACGGGCTACACCGGCACTGGCGGCACGCTGAACGTCGGGGTCTGCATCGACCCCGACTCGGCCAATGCGCAGGACCTGGTGATTCCGATCAGGAACAACATCGCGGTCTGGAACGCGTTGCAGCCGATTGCCAACAACGTGCAGCTGAACCAGGTGAGCGGCATCGACGCGGAATCCGTGCTGTTGCATGAGATGGGGCACTGCATCGGGCTGGCGCACGTCAATGCGGCCTCCGAATCGGGGCTCACAAACAACGACTACACCAAGGCGACCGACGGCGCCAACAATGTCTTCGATGTCAACGCCGGCCCGGACGGCATCGCGGGCAGCGCAGACGATACCCGCGGGGACGACGTGAACCTGCACTGGTTCAACCCGAACAACGATCCCTTCGAACTCCCGATCACCACCCCGGTTGATACGACCACTTACAAACGCGACCTGTCCTGGCTGCCGGCCGGTGACAACTTCGCCCAGAACGCTTCCCGGGCGCTCGCCAATGCAATGGGCTACCCGTCGTCCGAATCCGTGATGCAGCAGGGCAGCTATTACTACGAAACCCAGCGGGATCTGGTCAGCGACGACGCGGCCACGATCATGCTGGCGGAGAGCGGCGTCGACGAACGCGCCGGAACCTCCGACGACTACCAGGTCGTGCTCACCTACGAGGGCGTCACGACCGGCTCGAACTGCGACATTACCGTGATCATGGAGGACCTCGGCGGGGGGCTGGCATACTGTAGTGTCAATGGCTACTTCATCAATGGCACCGACCACATACGGATCACCGGCGCCTCGATGCACCTGGGCACCGGTTACACCTACACCTACAACACCGAGTTGCGCGGCTCCGACAACCAGGCGCCACAGGCCGGCAACGATTCCGCCGGCGTCAATGAGGACAGTTCGGCCGACATCGCGGTGCTCGGCAACGACAGCGACCCGGACGGTGACCCGCTCGTCGTGACCGGGGTCAGCAACCCGCCGCACGGCAGCGCCACGGTCAACCCGGACGATACGGTCCACTACGCGCCCGACGCTAACTTCAACGGCGCGGACAGCTTCAGTTACACGATCAGCGACGGCAACGGCGGCGCGGACAGCGCCATCGTGAATGTCACCGTGAACCCGGTGAACGATTACCCGGTGGCCGTCGGCGACAGCGCTTCCACGGCGCAGGACACGGCTGTCGACATCAGCGTCCTCTCCAACGACAGCGATCCAGACGGCGATACGCTCAACGTGTCCGCGGTCACCCAGGGCGGTTTCGGCAGCGTGACGAACCACGGCAGCTATGTGACCTACCAGCCCGGCGTGGGCTTCAACGGCGCGGACGCCTTTGGCTACACGGTCGACGACGGCAACGGCGGCACCGACACGGCCACGGTGAATGTCACCGTCCTGGCGCCCAACCAGCCGCCAATCGCATCGTTCAGCCTGTCGTGCATCGACGCCGCGTGCCAATTCGACGCGTCGGCCTCGGACGACCCGGACGGCACGATCGCCAGTTACGGTTGGACCTTCGGGGACGGCGCCACCGGCAGTGGAGTGAACCCGAGCCACAGTTACGCGTCAACCGGCAATTACACCGTGACCCTCACGGTCACCGACAATGCGGGGGACTCGGATCAGGCCTCCGACACCGCGTCGGTGACGGTGCCCTCGGCCCCGAGCCTCGCCGTGGCTGATTTCAGCACCGCGAGCGGCAGCGTCAGCGGCAGCTATCAGGACACCTGGGCCGCGGGCGGCGGTGTGGAATCGATCACCGAGTCGCACAATGGCGGACGCCCCAGCCTGCGCTCGGACAGCCTGGATCACGTGTGGCAGTTCAACCTGACCGGCGGAAACCACGTGTTCAACGTCGACGCCACCGCGGATTTTCCCAGCGGCGACGCGGACAGCGAATTCCTGTTCGAGTGGTCCACGAGCGGCAGCGGCGGCTGGTCGCCCATGGTGGTGGTCTCGGCCGCCACCAGCGGTTACCAGTCATTCGATATCGGCGATGGCGTGTCCGGCACCGTGTACGTTCGGGTGACCGACTCCGACACCACGTCGGGCAACACGGTGTACAGCACCGTCAGTGTGGATCAGATGTACTTCGATACGCCGGCCCCTGTCACGGAGGCGCCCGGCATGGCGGCCGCGCCGGAGCCGGCCGACGGGGCCGGCGGCGTGCCCGTGACATCCATGCTGAGCTGGAGTGCGGGCCTGAACGCGGATAGCCACGAGGTGTATCTCGGCACCAGCGCGGGCGGCCTGGCGCTCGTGAGCACCCAGTCGGCAACCAGCTTCGATCCACCGGGCAACCTGACGGCGGGTCAGACCTATTACTGGCGCGTGGACGAAGTGAACACGATCGGCACCACCACCGGCACGGTCTGGAGTTTCACCACCAGCAACGTGAGCGGGCCGTCGGAGTTGGTCGTCGACTCGATCGTGCTGGGCACTGTGAACGCCGGCAAGGGCAACAAGAGCGGACAGGCGGTCGTGACCGTGCTGGATGACCTGGGCAACCCGGTCGAAGGCGTCACGGTCAGCGGCGGCTTCACCGGCAGCTTCACCGAGACCGGCTCCGCCGGCACCGGCGCGAACGGCGTCGCGGACCTGACCACCACCACTACGGTGAAGGGCGGCGTGTCTTTCGGCTTCTGTGTGACCGACCTGACCGGCGGCGGGTTGCCGTACAACGGTTACGGGGACTGTGCAACGTATTAACGTGGCGCGGCAAAGTGCGCACGGTGCGCCAGGGCAATGGGTAGCGAACCCGACCGATCGATCTGGCCCGGCGCACCGTGCGGGCTCAAAAATGGCCCGTGCCGCGCGGCACAGGTAGTTGTCCGCGTGGTCTTGCTGCGGCGCACGTGATCGGAGTACGCTGAAATCTCATTCCCCATGCGTTGGCGCTGTGACCGCAGCAGGAGCTCAGACCATGAGCAACAGAGAGCAGCACGGAAACAAGGAACCGAAGAAGAAACCGCAGATGACGCCGAAAGAAAAAAAGGCGGCGAAACGAGAAAAGAAGCACGTCAAGGGCTTTGCGGGCCACTGAGCGGGCCTACTCCATAGGCGAGAAGGTCAGGATGAAGCGGGCGCCGGCGCCCGGCTCGGAGTCGACCCTGATGCTGCCGCCCATCTCCTGCACGATGCGGCGAACCAGGTCCAGCCCCATGCCGCTGCCCTTGCCGACCGGCTTGGTGGTATAGCCGCGCGTAAATACCCGCTGCAGTTGCTCCGGATCGATGCCGCAGCCGGTGTCGCTCACCTCGATGACGATCCGGCCCGTTTCCTGGTCGGTGTCCTGGCGCGTCGAGACGAGGATGACCTTCTCCTCGCTCGATTCCATCGCGTCCTTCGCATTGGAGAACAGGTTCATCAGGACCTGCTGCAGCTTGCCCAGGTTGCCCAGGATCATCGGTAGCCCGGGCTCCAGCTCTTCCCGCAGTTCGATGCCTTCCTGGCGATACAGGTAGGACACGAGGTTCAGGGAGCCCTGGATGGCGGCGTTCAGATCGATCGGCGTCGGCTCCGTGTCCTCGATCCGGGCGTACGTCTTGATGCCGGACACCAGTCTGACGATCGAACGGCTGGCGGTGGTGAGTTTGTTTGCAATCTCTTCCAGGCCCTCCGGGGAGATTTCGCCGGCGTCGATGGCCTCGCGCAGCACGTCCAGATAGCCGGTGATCACGAACAGCGGATTGTTGATCTCGTGCGCGATGCCGGCCGTGAGCAGGCCGATGGACGCCAGCTTGTCGCTGAGCAGCAGGCGGTTGTGGCTGTCTTCGAGTTCCTCGTACTGGTGCTTGAGCTTCAGGAACTGGCCCACCACCACGTCGTTGTGCCGGCGCAGCCGAAGGTCGTAGGTGAGCAGCAGATTGTGCATCACCGTGGGTGAGGTCTCGAACAGGCTGTCGAACACCCCGGAGGTGATTTCGAACAGCACCGAGGACGCCAGCGTGGTCACCGTCGCATTGCGTTTGCGGCCGGTCACCAGCGACATTTCGCCAAAGTAGTCGCCCGCCTCCAGGTGGGCAAAATCCACGCCCCGCTGCGCCACGGTGACGGCGCCCGAGTAGATGAAATACATCGAATCGGACTCGGTGTCCTCCACGCAGACGACTTCGCCCTCGCCAAAGCGCCGCACGCGCGTGTGGCGGCCGATAGAAGCGAGTTCGGCCTCGGACAGGTTGTCGAACAGGTTGAACAGCCTGAGCCGGGTAAAGTCCTCGAGGGGTTCGCTTTTTGGCTCGGTTTGTTCGGGCTTGCCCATGATCCTTGCGATTCATTCCGCGGGCCGGGCCCGAACCTTGGTGGTACGCGCCCGGATTCCGTATTGTAGGGCAGTATGTGCCCGGGGCTCCAAAAAATGTCTTCAAGGCCCCTCATTCAATTTGCCGATGGAGCAGTGCAATGACGAATTGGCCGTTCGAGAATCTGGATTTCGAGGAATTGCCACCCGAGGAGATGCGCCGCCGCGCCCGGGCCTTTTACGAGCGGGCCAGGAGACGCCGCACGGTCCGGGATTTTTCCGACCGTCCCGTGCCGCGGGAGATCATCGAGAACACCATACGCGCTGCCGGCTCTGCCCCGAGCGGCGCCAATATGCAGCCCTGGCATTTCGTCGCAGTCGCCGACGCCGGCCTGAAACGGAAGATTCGTGAGGCGGCCGAGAAGGAGGAACAGGCCCTGTATTCACACCGGGCTTCGGAGGAATGGCTCAAGGCCCTGGAGCCGCTGGGCACCGACGAACACAAGCCTTTCCTGGAAACCGCGCCCTGGCTGATCGCGGTCTTTCTCAAGAAGTTCACCATCGACGACGAAGGTGTCCGCCACAAGAATTACTACACGGCCGAATCGGTCGGCATCGCCTGTGGTTTTTTACTGGCGGCGCTGCACTGGTCCGGGCTGGCCACGCTGACCCACACCCCAAGCCCGATGAAATTCCTCGGCGAGGTGCTGGAGCGCCCGGACCACGAGAGAGCCTATATCCTGATCGTCACGGGCTACCCGGCGGATGGCGCGCGGGTTCCCGCGATCAGCAAGCACCGGCTGGAGGAAATCGCGACGTTCCGTGACTGATGGAGCGCGAAGCGATACGCTGTTTGCGAGGGAGTTGATCATGCCATACGAAACGAGAACCGATCTGCCGAACGACGTGCAAAGGGCGCTGAGCAACGTGCCCCATGCCCAGGACATTTACCGGGAGGCCTTCAACAGCGCCTTCGAGCAGTACGGCGGTGATGAGTCCCGCGCGCACCGGGTCGCATGGGCCGCGGTGAAACGTGACTACGAGAAGGGCGATGACGGCAAGTGGCACCCCAGGGAGTGAATCCGAGGGGTCCGGCCAAGGCCAGAATACTGCGCGGCATGCAGGCTCAGAGCCGCACGAAATACGGAATGGCGACCAGTACGCCGCCGATCGCCACCAGCGGCAAGGTGCTGGAAACGAAGTACGGGTAGATCATCAGCGCCACCCCGCACAGCAGCGGCACGAACGCGGCCTGCTTCTTGCCGTACATGAAGTAGGCCATCCCGGCCGCGCTGAATACGATAATCAGAAACAGGTACCAGGCGCTCATCTCCGTTGTTCCCTCCCTTTCGGGCGGCGCTTTCCGTGCCCGCCATCCCCTGATCGGACAGCGGCGCGGCGCAGAAGTGCCGTGCGGCCCTCGCATGACCAATCACCCATGTGTGAGGAGCTCCCCGGGTGTAGGCTTGCGCCACCAAGCTGGGAGGGCTTTCCATGCAGATCAGAAACCTGAAACCGGCCGCCCTGGCCCTGTGTCTGGGGCTGGCGAGCGGCGGCGCATTCGCGCAGGGCGCGTCCAACTTCACCCCGGAGTGGGTCAAGCGCTCCAACGAGATCGCCTACCACGTGCTCGAAATGTCGGCGAAGTTCACGCCGGAATTCGCCTCGCGGAGCGGCGTCGACGGCTACGATGACCAGATCGTCGACCTGAATGCCGATCTGTACGAGCGAAAGAAGGCGGTCAACGAGCAGAAGATCGCCTATCTGAACGGCCTGCTGGCGAACGAGGAGGACTCCCACGTCGCCCAGGACATCCAAATCATGCTGAAGTCGGTGCGCGACCAGATGGAAGCCAACCGGGTGGACCACGAGCGCGTGTTGCCCTATGCCAACCTGACCGGCCTGATCTTCACCGGTTTCAATGGCCTGCTGGACAAGCAGGTGCCACTGGAGCGTCAGCAGGGCGCGCTCGTCCGGCTGAAGAAATACACCGGGCAGGCCGAGGGTTACCAGCCCATCACCGAGCTGGCCAGGCAGAGGATCACCGAACGGATGGGTGAGAAAGACCTGATCAGGCCGTTCGTCGGCGAGGTGAAGCAGGACCTCGAGCGGGCCCCGGTGATGATCGACGGCCTCGCCAGCCTGTTTGCGGGCACGGAGCTGAAAGGTTACGAGGACGACCTGGTGGTTCTCTCGCGGCAGCTGCAGGATTATAACGAGTGGGTCACGGCGAACATCCTGCCCAATACGCGTCCGAACGCCGCCCTGCCGCGCGAGTTGTACGAACTGCAGCTGAAACAGTACGGCGTCGACGACACGCCCGAACAACTGATCCGAACCGGCCAGGTGGCTTTCACCAACATCCGCAACGAGATGATGGCGCTGGCGCCGCTGGTGGCGAAGGAGAAGGGCTGGGATACGCGGGACTATCGCGAGGTCATCCGGCGGCTCAAGGAGGACCAGGTGCCGGGCGACCAGCTGATGGCCCGGTACCAGCAGGTGATGAAGAAGATTGACGGGATCATTGCGAAAGAGCATCTCGTCACGCTGCCGGACGAGCCCGCGCGCGTGCGCATGGCCACGCCGGCCGAGACGGCGCAGCAGCCGGCCGCGCACCTGGACGTTCCGCGCCTCGTCGGCAACACGGGCGAGTTCCCCGAGTTCATCGTGCCAAACCTGCAGAAGGACGAGAACGGCAGCTGGCCCAAAACGGACTATTCCTTCCCGGCCTTTATGTGGACTCTCGCCGCCCACGAGGCACGGCCTGGCCACGAAATGCAGTTCACCACGATGCTGCGGGGGGGCGTCTCCACGGCTCGCGCGGAGTTTTCCTTCAACTCGGCCAACGTCGAGGGTTGGGCGCTCTACGCGGAATCGATCACCAAGCCCTACATGCCGCTGGACGGACAGCTGATGTCGCTGGACGCCCGGCTGCTCCGCGCCGCGCGCATCTGGCTGGACCCGATGCTGAACCTCGACCTGATCAGCGCTGATGAGGCCAAGCGCGTGCTGATGGAGGACGTGTGTGAGAGCGATGACAACGCGCAGACGGAGATCGATCGCTATACCTTCCGGTCCCCCGGTCAGGCTACGGCCTATTACTACGGCTACGAGAACCTGCAGGCCCTGCGCGCGCAAACCGAGCTGCGGTTGAAGGACAACTTCAACCAGCAGGAATACCACGACTTCCTGCTGGCCCAGGGCCTGTTGCCGCCCGAGGTGTTGCGCCAGGCGGTGGAGGAAAACTTCGTCGAGCCGAGGCTGGAGGCCGCCGCCAGGGCGCCTTCGGCCAGGTGAGGACTGGCTGAGGAGTCTGGGTCTTTCCTCTGTTTGGTTCCGTGCCCCGTCATACCTGATTGGGCTGTAACCTTCAGACCGCCGGTGCGTCCCTTGAGGTATGAAGCAGTCGAACGCGAGGAAATGGGGCGCGGATTGAACAGGATGGCAGTGGGCCTCGTGCTGCTCGCTGCGCTCGTGGTCGAGAGCCCGCCCGGCGTTGCCGGGTCGACTGTGCCGGTGATCGAGTACCGCGGCGGCCACTGGTACGACGGGGTCCGGTTTCGCCAGCGCGATCTCTATGTGCAGGGCCCGGTGATCGTAAAGCGCCCGGAACGGGGCGCCGATCGGGTCGTCGACCTCGGCGGGGCCTGGGTTGTTCCGGGATTCGCCGAGGCGCATCATCACACCGTGCTCTGCGATCCGGCCCGCATTCGATCGTTTCTGAATGCGGGAATCGTCTATGCGGCCATTTTAAACGCCCGCGTCTCGTCGCGGGCTTGCCAAAGCAAGTTCCACGGCCCGGGTGGACTGGAAGCGATCAACGCCCTTGCCGGACTGACCGCGCGCGACGCCCATCCCTCCCAGATCGGGCGTTTTTTCCTGAACGAAAAGGACATTGACGGAGAGTGGGTCTACTACATCGACTCTCCCGGCGAATTGAAGGAGAAATGGCCGACGATCCTGGGCGCCCAACCGGACCTGGTGAAGGTGTTCCTCTCGTACTCTGAAAGCTTCGAACACCTGCGGGACGACCCGTCTGTGCCGTCCTGGTACCGCGGCATCGACCCCGCTTTGGTGCCGGGAATCGTCGCCCGTGCTCACGGCGCAGGCCTGCGCGTGGCCGCGCACGTGATGTCAGCCACCGATTTCGAGGTTGCCGTCGACGCCGGGGTGGACTTCGTCGCGCACCTGCCCGGTTTTGCACCGGGAAATGCCTTTACACCGGACCAGGCGCCTCACCCCTTCCTGGCTGCCCTCGGGCCGAACGATCCGCGCTACCGCCTTTCCAGCGCGCAGGCCGCCGAGGCGGCGTTGCGTGGGGCGGCAGTGATGACCACCGTGAGCGAAGGCCCGGAACCCAGCGCCACCGTCCGGCACAATCTCGAGGTTCTGCGCGCGGCCGGCGTGCAACTGCTGATTGGATCCGACCGCGGGGAGTTCAACTCGGTCGACGAGGCGGTGTACCTCGTTCACCATGGGTTGCTGCCGGCCTCCGAGGTATTGCATTCGCTTTCGATCGGCACCCCCCGGACACTTTTCCCGGGGCGGAAGATAGGGCGGCTGGATGCCGGCTACGAAGCCACGTTCGTTGTGCTGGCCGCCAATCCACTGGAAGACTTCAACGCGATCCGCAAGGTCCTGCGCGTCGTCAAGAAAGGGCACCCACCCGCCGAAATGTTCTAAACTGGCGTCACACCGGGTTGAATGGAGCGACCGCGCACCGAGTGATGGCATGACAAACCGAATCATCCAGGTATCCGACGACTTCTGGAACGTTCGTGGTTCCTTCAAGGCCGCCGGCGTCGTCGACGTCGGCACGCAGGTTTCGCTGGTTCGCCGGGACAGCGGGCGCTTCGTGTTTCTCGATTCCTACACGCTGGGCGGCGAAGTTCTGCGCGAGGTCGAAGCGCTCACGCGGGGTGGCAAGGACATCGAGGCCATCATCAACCTGCATCCCTTTCACACGGTGCACGTGAAAAGGATGCACGATATGTTTCCTGACGCCGAACTCTACGGCACGACCCGGCACGAGTCGCTTTTCCCGGAGCTGCCATGGGCCGGGATGTTCACCGAGGAAGAGGCTCTGCACGAGCGTTTTGCCGGGGATCTGGCGTTTTCGGTACCGTGCGGCGTGGATTTCGTCTCCGAAAACCCGCACGTGCATTTCTCCTCAGTGCTGGCGTTCCACCGCGCCTCCGGGACCATTCATTCGGACGATACGTTCAATTACGTCCGCCTGCCGTTTCCGCTCAACATGACGCCCATGCACGATACCGTCAGCCTGCACCCGACGCTGGCCAAAGCCCTGGAGAAACGCGCCGGCGCGGCGCGCGATTTTCGTGACTGGGCCGCGGGGCTGATCGAAGACTGGAAGGCCGCGGAGAATCTCTGTGCGGCGCACACCGCGACCTTGCTGGGGCGGGAGAACCGGGGCGATTCCCTGCACGACCGCCTCCAGGCGGCGCTGGACAAGGTGGCCCCCATCCTGCGCCGGCACGAGGAGCGCTACGGCCAGGGTTGAGCCCTAGGCCTCCAGCCTGAACGGCATCGACCTCAGCCGCTGGCCGGTGGCGGCGAACACCGCGTTACCGACCGCGGGAAAGATCGGCGGCGTTCCGGGCTCGCCGATTCCGCCCATCTTCGAGCCGCTGTCGATAATCGCCACTTCGATGTCGGGGGACTGGTCGATGCGCAGCATGCGGTAGCTGTCGAAGTTGCCCTGCTCGACGCGGCCATCCTTGACGGTGATCTCGCCATACAGCGCCGCGGTCAGGCCGAAAACGATCGCGCTCTCCATCTGCTCGCGCACGCCCAGCGGATTGACCGCGAAGCCGCAGTCCACGGCGCACCAGACTTTCTCCACCCGGATGTCCTTGCCCGTCACGCGGACCTGGGCGACTTCGGCCACGATGCTGCCGAAGGACTCCTCGATCGCAACCCCCAGTCCGCTGCCCCCGGGCAGCTTGCGACCCCAGCCGGACATCTCGCGCACCTTCTCGAGCAAGGCGACGAAGCGGGGGCGCCCGGTAAGCAGGTCCACACGGTAGTCCAGCGGGTCGGCGCCGGCCGCGTGTGCGGCCTCGTCGAACAGGGTTTCCTTCATGAACGCGGTGTGTGTGTGGCCGACCGATCGCCACCACAGGGTGGTAACGGGTGAGCGCGTCAGGTGCGCCTCCAGGTTGACCACCGGCACCCGGTAGGGTTGCTCCTTGAGCCCCTCGATCTGGGATTCGTCGAAATTCTCGATGGTCATTCCGAACAGCGATTCCAGGCCGTCCAGGGGCTGGCTGACGACGCGGTTGTGCCAGGCCGCGGGCTTGCCGTCTTCGTCCAGCGCGAGACGCGAACGGTGCACGGTCATCGGCCTGTACTGGCCGCCACGCATATCGTCCTCGCGGCTCCACGTGGTCTTGACCGGCCACGGCTCGCCTTTCGCAATGTGCGCCGCCTCGACCACGAACTGGGACCAGGCATCCGCGCGCCGGCCGAAGCCGCCGCCGAGAAACTGCGTGTGCAGCCTCACGTCGGACGGCTCGTAGCCCAGCACCTTGGCGGCGAGGTCGCGGTCCCTCGTCTGGGTCTGCGTGCCCGTCCAGATATCCGCGCTGCGACTGCCGCCGCTGGCGCCGTGGTCGTGGACGGTGCAGTTGAGCGGCTCCATGCAGGCGTGGGCGAGGAACGGGACTTCGTACGTCGCCTCGATGACCTGTTTCGCGCCGGCCGCGATGGATTCGAATTCGCCCTGTTCCTGGATCACATAGCCGGGCTTGCCGGCCAGTTCGCGATAGCCGTCCAGCATTTGCCGGGTGCCGAGATTCCCGTTGCCCTGATCATCCCAGGTGATCTGCAGCGCGTCGCGGGCCTTGAGGGCGCGCCAGGTGCTGTCGGCAATGACCGCCACGCCGGTCGGAACCTGCTTGACCTTGATCACGCCCGGTAACGACTGGGCCTTGCCCGCATCGTACGATTTGACGGTGGCGCCGAGCACGGGCGGGCGGGCGACTGCGGCGTAGCGCATGTCGGGCAGCCGGACATCGATACCGAAGGTCGCCTGCCCGGTGACCTTGACCTTGGAGTCGAGGCGCTTTTGGCCCTTTCCCAACAGGCGGAAATCGCCCGGATCCTTCAGCGCGACATCATCGGGCACGGGTTGCTCCGCCGCCGCGGCCGCCAGCTCGCCGTAGCTGGCGCTTTTCCCGCTGCCGTCCTCCTGCACCCGGCCGCCGTCGGTAGACAGGTGTTCGGCCGGAACGCCCCACTGCATGGCGGCTGCCGCCACCAGCATGGCCCGGGCGGTGGCGCCGGCCAGGCGCAAGGCGTCGTAGGTGGTGCGCACGCTGCTGGAGCCGCCGGTCAGCATCATCGGGGCCATGGGCGAATTGAAGGCCGGATCCACGCCTGACTGTTCGACAGCGATGGAACGCCAGTCGGCGTCCAGTTCTTCGGCCACGATCATGGGCAGGCCGGTGTATACGTTCTGGCCCATTTCGGATTTGCCCAGGATGATGGTGACCCGGTTATCCGGCGTGATTCGCAGGAAGGCGTTCGGCGCGAATGCATCCGTACCCGCTTCGGCCGCAAGGGTCCGCGATCGTCCCGGCAGGACGAATCCCAGCGTGAACGCGCCGGCGACGAATGCGCCGCCTTTCAGGAAGTCACGTCGCTTGATGGTCATCTCAGGCCTCCCCCTGCGCGGTGTCGGCGGTTGCGGTTGTCGCCGCGCGCCGGATCGCATTCCGAATGCGCTGGTAGGTCCCGCAGCGGCAGACGTTGCGGCGCATCGCCTTGTCGATGTCCGCGTCGCTGGGATCGGGGTTCGAAGCCAGCAGCGCAGTCGCGGCCATGACCTGCCCGGACTGACAATACCCGCACTGGACAACGTCCTCCTCGATCCAGGCGCGCTGCACCGCGTTCAGACCGTTCGCCGAGATGCCCTCGATGGTCGTGACGGCGCGGCTACCGACCGCCGACACCGGCAGGCTGCAAGCCCGCACGGCTTCGCCGTCCAGATGCACCGTGCAGGCGCCGCACAGCGCAATGCCGCAGCCATACTTGGTGCCGGTCAGACCCAGCGTGTCGCGCAGCACCCACAACAGGGGCGTGTCGGGTTCGACGTCGATCGTGTGTTCCTCACCGTTC
>JASFKQ010000078.1:0-15101 GCA_050118555.1 Lysobacterales bacterium | reverse complement strand
TCTGTCCCTTTACTCTGACCCCATCATTCTCCAGGGAGAGAAAATGACGGAAACCATCATCAGCTCAGCGAGCCGGGAAGTCGTTATCGGCTTCGACCGGCCGTTCGTTGTCATCGGCGAGCGCATCAACCCGACGGGACGCAAACTGCTGGCCGAGGAAATGAGGGCCGGCGACTTCAGCCGCGTGGAGGCGGACGCGCTCGCCCAGGTGGCCGCGGGCGCCCACGTGCTGGACGTAAACGCCGGCATTCCGCTGGCGGATGAACCCGCCCTGCTGGCGAAGGCAGTGAAGCTGGTCCAGTCCCTTACCGACGTGCCGTTGTCCATCGACTCGTCCGTGGTCGAGGCGCTGGAGGCGGGGCTGGAAGCCTACCAGGGCAAGCCCCTGCTCAACTCGGTGACGGGCGAGGAGGAGCGGCTCGAGCGGGTGTTGCCGCTGGTGAAGAAGCATGGCGCCGCCGTGGTGGCGATCTGCAACGACGACACCGGGATTTCCACCGACATCGACGTGCGCTTCGAAGTCGCCAAAAGGATCGTCGAGCGGGCGGCCGATCACGGCATACCCGCCAGCGACGTGGTCGTGGACCCGCTGGTGATGCCGGTCGGGGCGATGTCCGATGCCGGCGTCCAGGTGTTCCGCCTGATCCGGCGTCTGCGCGAGGAATTGAAGGTCAATACGACCTGCGGCGCATCCAATGTCAGTTTCGGCCTGCCCAGCCGGCATGGCCTGAACCCGACCTTCCTGGCGATGGCCATTGGTGCGGGGCTGACCTCGGCGATCACCAATCCGCTCGAAGCGTCCCTGTTGCAGGCAGTGCGCGGGGCTGACGTGCTGATGGATCACGACTCCCAGTGCGCCGCCTGGATCAATGCTTACCGCGAACCCGGGCAGGCCGGCGCCCGGGAGCGGCGCAGCACCCGCCGACGCGGGACCTCCAGGCGCTGACACCGGAGCAGGCGCGTGGCGGAAGAAACCGCACTGGTCGTTTTCAGCCCTTCGGGCAAGCGGGGACGTTTTCCCGTCGGCACGCCGGTGCTGAACGCCGCGCGCGAACTGGGCGTGGACATCGATTCGATCTGCGGCGGGCGGGCGCGCTGCGGCCGCTGCCAGGTGGAGGCCGTGGAGGGCAGCTTCGCCAAGGAGAACATCGTCTCCAGCGCGGACCACCTGAGCGCAATGGGCGAGGCCGAGGCCTACTGCCTGCAACGCGGCCGTCTGCAACCGGGTAATCGCCTCAGTTGCCAGGCGAAAATCCTCGGTGACGTACGCGTGGACGTACCGGCCGGCAGCCAGGTGCACCATCAGGTGGTGCGCAAGGACCACGAGGCCCGCGACATCGAGCTCGATCCTCCCGTGCGCCTGTATTTCGTCGAGGTTTCCCAGCCGGACATGCACACACCGGCGGGCGATCTGCAGCGCCTGATGCGGGCACTGGAATCGGAGTGGGGATTGCAAGACCTGCGCTGCGACCTGGAACTCGTCCAGGCGCTCCAGCCGGCGCTGCGCGAAGGCGGCTGGGAAGTGACCGTCGCGCTGCGTGACGGCGAGGAAATCGTCGCGGTCTGGCCCGGCTTCCGGGACCGGGTCTGCGGCGCCGCCGTGGACGTCGGCTCGACCACGATCGCGGTGCACCTGTGCGACCTGGTCAGCGGCGAAGTACTGGCCAGTGCCGGAGTGATGAACCCGCAGATCCGGTTCGGGGAGGACCTGATGAGCCGCGTGTCCTACGCCATGTTGCATCCCGGCGGATCGGAGAAAATGACAACGGCGGTCCGCTCCGCGGTCAACGATCTGATTGGCAGGACGGCGGAACAGGCCGGTGTGGAAGCGGGGGATGTGCTCGAGCTCACACTGGTCGGTAATCCCGTGATGCACCACCTGCTGCTGGGCCTGGACCCGACGCCGCTCGGCACGGCGCCGTTTGCGCTGGCGACCGACCACGCGGTAACGGTTAGGGCGAGCACCCTGGGTCTGGAACTGCATCCCGGCGCCCGAGCCTACCTGCTGCCGTGCATTGCCGGCCATGTGGGCGCGGACACCGCGGCCGTGATGCTGGCCGAGACGCCCTGGGCGGGCGATGAGACCACGCTGGTCATCGACGTGGGCACCAACGCCGAGATCGTACTGGGCAACAGCACTCGCCTGCTGGCCGCCTCCAGCCCGACCGGCCCGGCTTTCGAAGGGGCGCAGATCAGTGGCGGGCAGCGGGCAGCGCCCGGGGCCATCGAACGCGTCCGCATCGACCCGGATACCCTGGAGCCGAGATTCAGGGTCATCGGCTGCGACCTCTGGTCGGACGAAGAAGGCTTCGAGGATGCGATCGCGGATCACGGCGTGACCGGTATCTGCGGCTCGGGCATCATCGAGGCGATCGCCTGCCTGTTTCTCTCCGGCGTCATTCTCCAGGATGGGACGATCAGCGCCGCCGCAGCGGAACGCAGTCCGCGCGTGGAGGCCACTGAGCGGACCTTTTCCTACCTGCTGCACGACGGCTCACCCCGGATCGTGATCCAGCAGGCAGACGTGCGGGCGATCCAGCTCGCCAAGGCGGCGCTCTATGCGGGCGCGCGGCTGCTGATGGACCACATGGGCGTCGACACGGTGGACCGCATCCGCCTGGCCGGCGCTTTCGGCAGCCACATCGACGTGAAGTATGCGATGGTGCTGGGCATGATTCCCGATTGCGCGCTGGAGCACGTTTCGTCCGCCGGAAATGCGGCGGGAACCGGAGCCCGAATCGCGTTGCTCAACCGGGCCTCGCGCACGGAGATCGAGCAACGAGCGAGGACCATCGAAAAGATCGAAACGGCGGTCGACCCGTCCTTCCAGCAGCACTTCGTGGACGCGATGGGGATTCCGCATTCGACGGCGTCGAACCCGGAACTCGCCAAAGTCGTCACGCTGCCGGAACGCGCCGCCGGCAACGGCCGGCCGGCCGGCCGGCGTCGTCGGCGGCGGGGATGAGTCTCCAGCACCCCCGAAGATGCACTTCCCTCGTTCGCGACCCCGGACCGTTGAACGGGCGCAGGGGTGCTTGCCACCGGACAATCAACTGTCGGGAACAATTGCTTGGCGCACAGGGAGGTCTTGAGCATGTCCGGTGGCAAGTACCCCGGTGCCCGGCCCCGCGCAATCTTCAATCGCGAGCGACCCCCGTTCCAGCGCTCTGCGTATATGTGCCTGCAACCTGCTGATGGGGACCGCACACCTAAAGCTCGGCATCGACACCGGCGGCACCTACACCGACGCGGTGCTCGCCGACCGCGACAGCCGGATCGTGGCCTCGGCCAAGAGCCTGACCACGCGGCACGACCTGACCCTGGGTATCGACGCCGTGCTCGACGGCCTGCCTGCCGGATTGCTCGACGGCGTGGAACTCGTGGCGCTCTCGACGACGCTGTCGACTAACGCGGTGGTCGAAGGGCGGGGCGCCCCGGTCGCGGTGTTGCTGCCTGGGTACGGGCGCGAGCAGGTTGAGCGCAGCGGCCTGCTGAAGATTTTCGACGCAGACCTGGTCAACACCCTGCCCGGTGGACACGACGCAGCCGGCGCCGAGGTCGAACCGCTGGACGAGGCGCGCGCCGGCGAGATCGTGCAGCGCCTGGCGGGCCGGGTTTCCGCTTTTGCCGTGTCCGCCATGTTCGGCGTTCGCAACCCGATCCACGAGCAGCGCCTGCGCGACCTGGTGCGCGACACCTGCGCCCGGCCCGTGACCTGCGGGCACGAGTTGGCCAGCGACCTGGACGCGCCCCGCAGGGCTTTGACCGCGGCCCTCAACGCCCGCATGGTGCCGGTGATCCAGGAGTTGATCGAGGCGGTGCGAGGCATCCTCGGGCGCCGTGGAATCAAGGCGCCGCTGATGATCGTCAAGGGCAACGGTTCGCTGGTCAACACGGAGGCCGCGCTCAGGCAGCCGGTCGGCACGGTGCTTTCCGGCCCGGCGGCCAGCGTCGTTGGCGCTTGCGCGCTCAGCGGCGCCCGCAACGCCATCGTCGCGGACATGGGGGGCACCACGACCGACATCGCGGTGGTCCGGGAGGGGCAGGCGGAGCTGTGCACCGACGGCGTGCTGATCGGGGACTGGAAGCCGATGGTCGAGGCGGTGCGTGTGATCTCGATAGGCCTGGGCGGCGACAGCGAAGTGCGTTTCAGCGGCCGGACCGGAATCGAGATCGGGCCGCGTCGGGTGATCCCGATGAGCCTGCTCGCGCACCTGCATCCGGGGATCCGGTCCCAGATCGAAGCACAGTTGCAATCACAGCCGGGCCGCGCCCACAACCGATTCGCGCTGCCGCTGGAGCGCAACGAGGTGCTGCTGGATGGGTGTTCCGGCGCGGAACTGGACGCCTGGCAGCACGTCTGCGAGGGGCCGGTCAACATGGAAACGTTGGCGGAGGCGGACCGCGGGACGGCGCGGGCGGTGGCGCGCCTGCAGCGCAAGGGCCTGGTTATCTACAGCGGTTTTGCGCCCAGCGACGCCGCGCACGTGCTCGGCCTGTCGAACCACTGGTGCGGCGAGTCGGCGCGGCTGGCCGCGCTCGTTTGGGCCCGCCAGATGCGGCACGTTTACGGGCTCGGCCGCTGGCAGGAGGGCGACGCGGAAACGCCCAGCCGGCATGTCTTTGAACGGGTCAGTCAACGGATCAGCCGCGCCCTGATCGAAGCCGGGCTGCACCAGCACCGCTTGCTCGGCGAAGCACAGGCGGAAAGCCTGACCCGGCTGCTGGCGCACCTGGTGTTCGAGTCCAGCAACGCGCCGGGATCACGGCTGGCCTCCGGCTCGCTGTTTCACCTGAAGTTCGCCGCCGACTACCCGCTGGTGGCGGTAGGCGCCCCGGCCCCGGTGTTTTTCCCGGACGCCGCCGCACACCTCGGCGTGGACCTGCGGCTGCCGGAAGGGGCGGAAGTCGCCAACGCCTTCGGCGCCGTGATGGGCAGCGTGGTGCAGCGCGCTCAGGTCACGGTCACGCAGCCGCGGAACGGCGTGTTTATCGTGCACAGCGACCTCGGGCCGCAAACCTGCGGCCACCTCGACGAGGCCCTGCGCGAAGCCCAGCGCCTCGCAAAGGAGCAGGCCCGGGACCTGGCGACCCAGGCCGGCGCTGCCGAGGCGGAAGTCTCGCTGCATGAAGAATCCAACCACGTGCGCCACGACGTGGACGGCGACCTGTTCCTCGAGACCCGGGTCATCGCGACGGCCACGGGCCGGCCGGCGCTGGGGCGGTAGATCTGTTGTTGTGGGAGCAGGCTTGCCTGCGAATTCTTTACTCAGCAAAAAATCGCAGGCAAGCCTGCTCCCACAGTGGCTCCAGGTGATCTCGGTTAGGTTTTTCTGGCCCAAAGTGCTCTAGGATTAACCGTTGAGTCCTGGATTGGCAGGAGCCCGTGTACCACATAGCCGAAGCCATAGATCCGCCGAAATACACCTTCACGATCTCGGCGCGCAGCAAGCCACCGAATGTGCCGGTGTTCCAGTTCCTGCGCCGCCACTTCGGGCACGTGCCCCTGAACCAGGTCGAGAGCGTGTTCGGCTTCGTGGAATACACGCCGCTTTACGGCGGCCGGGTGTTCAAGCGGCGCGAACTGTCCGAGCGCGATGCGGCCCAGCTCACCAACGCCGGCATCGGCCTGCGCCTGCCCCTCTCGAACCATTTCGTGAGCCGGGGCGAGTACGAGGCCAGCCGCAGCCTGCTGGAAAAATACCACCAGGACATCAACTCGGTCATCGTCACCAACGATGACCTGGCGCGCTGGGTCAGGAAGGATTTTCCCGCGTACCGGATCGACGCCAGCGTGATCAAGAACATCAATTCGCTGAAGAAGCTCGAACGGGCCCTGGAGTTGTACGACGAGGTCGTCCTGCCGATGCCCTCGAACGAGGACGTTTCGTTCCTGCAGTCGATCGAACAGAAGGACCGCATCACGCTGTTCGCCAACGCCGGTTGCGCCTTCACCTGCCCCTCGCGCACCTGCTACGTGTCGGTCTCGAAGATCAACAAGGGTGACCCGGACCAGCCGTTCCAGTGTTCGCAGTCGCTTAAGGAGCGCGAGCAGATCGGCATGATCGATTTCGACCTGGAACCGCTGATCGAAATGGGCTTCCACAGCTTCAAGCTGCTGCGGCCGGCGCCAGGGATGAAAACGGGCTTCTAGGACGTCGAGCGAGCGGGGTGGCCCACGTGGGCAGACAGCCAGAATTTGAGGCTTTGCTATAATTGGTTCCGAGGAGCACACCTTTTTTATGACCTGTGTCATGGAGCGGCCACCTTCCAAGTGGTCTCCTATGTCGTGGTACAGTCCAGCGCGAACAAGAACTGGCTGACGTGAATCGAGTGCAGATGGAGGTAAGAAAATGAAGAAACGGCTCTTTTGGTGGCTCGCCGCCTGTTTGGTGCTTACTTTGAGCGTCAGCACGACGGTTTGGGCCAGAAGCGATAACTCCGACAGGGTCGGATTCACCGAAGCGGACGCCGAGTACTACATGCCGGACGAGGTGTATGGATTCTTCCGGCCGGGCGTCGACTTTCACCTGATTTCCGTCGAAATTCCCGACGATCTTCAGCCGATGGTTACCTTCAGACTGACCGATCCCAAGGGAGCACCACTCGACGCGAGCGGCGTCCTGACCCCTGGCACCATCTCCATGTATTTCATGCTGGACTACGTCCCGCAGGGCGAGGAGAACGTCGTGCCTTACTGCTCGGGCAGCGCATTCTGTTACGACCGGGGCGGTACGATGGAGATGCAGGAACTGGGAACGTATACCTACAAGTTCGCAACCGTTCTGCCGGACGACTATGATGCGGATGCCGTGCATACGCTGAGCAGCGTCGCACGGCGCCGGTTCAATGACCCGGAGTTCGAGTTCGCCGGTCTGGAGTCGGATTACAACGACAACGATGTCTACAACTTCATCCCCTCAGGCGCCGAGGGTTCGCTGGAGACGCGGGATGTGGTCAGGACCGCAACCTGCAACCGCTGCCATGATCCGCTTGCGATGCACGGTGGCGGACGCATGCGGGAAGTGCGCGTCTGCGTGCACTGCCACAACCCGGAAAACCTGGATGACTATGCCCTGGGCCCAATGGTCCACCGCATCCATTCCAGCAACGAAGAGGAGGTGGGCGAGATCACCTATCCCGCCATTCTCAACGACTGCGAAGTCTGCCACACGGGCGGTATCCCCAACGGTGAAATGCCGCTGGTCGCCAACCCCAATCCCGCACAGACCTGCGACGGCGTGCCGCGCGGCGTGACCACGCTGAGCTGGGCCGATATGGGCGCCGTGGAAGTGCGGCTCAACGCGGCCGACGGCCAGTTGTTCGCCAATTCCCCAGGCGCCGGATCGAAAGAAACCGGTCGCTGGGTGAAGGACGGGCAAAGCTTCCTGTTGGTCGACAAGGCCACGGGCGAGACGCTGGGCAAGACCGACGCGCAGCTGACCGTGCTGGGCTGCAACGGCGTACAGCCGGGCACCTTCCGCGGCGAAGCCGGCCTGGAACACACCTTCTGGATGACGAACCCGAGCCGACTGGCCTGCGGTGGTTGCCATGTCAATGTCAATTTCGACACCGGTGAAAACCACATTGGTGGTCCACAGGCGGACGACGAGCTTTGCGGCTTCTGCCACCAGCCCGATAGCGGCAACGAGTTCGACCGCTCGGTCCGGGGTGCGCATACTGTCGAGTACAAGTCCGACCAGCTGCCTGGTGTCCTGGTGACGATCAAGAGCATCACCAACACCGGCCCCGGCCAGCACCCGACGGTGGTGTTCTCGCTCAATAGCAAGAACGGCCCGATCAACCCGGCGTCGATGAACCGCATGCTGTTCACGCTGGTTGGCCCGAACGAGGACTTCGAGTCCTACGCGCAGGAGAATGTGCTGGGCGGCCTGACCCCGGTTGGCAACGACTGGAGCTACACCTTCGCGGCGGCCGTTCCGCAGAATGCGACGGGCTCGTTCTCGGTTGGCGTGGAAGGCCGCCGGCCGGTGCCCTTCACCGACCACGAAGGGACCAGCAACTTCAACGACCAGATCGACAACTTCATCGTTCCGGTCGCGGTGACCGACGCCGAGCCGATGGCCCGCAGGGACGTGGTGGACGACGCCAAGTGCGAAAACTGCCATGCTAACCTGGAGTTGCACGGTGAGAACCGCCACAACGCCAGCGGCTACTGCCAGACCTGCCACCGTCCGGATGCCACCGACGAGGAAGTCCGGCTCACGGGTACGAACGAGTCGATCCACTTCAAGTACATGGTCCACAAGATCCACCGTGGTGAAGACTTGCAGAACGGCTACGTGGTGTATGGCTACCGCAGCAGCATTCACGACTACGGCGACGTCACCTTCCCGGGCGATCTGAGGGACTGTGAGGCTTGCCATGTGAACGACAGTTACAAGCTGCCACTGCCGGCAGGCGTGTTGCCGACCGAAAGCCCGAGCACCTTCATCACCGAGATGGAGCCAATCACGGCATCCTGCCTGTCCTGCCATGACAGCCTGGGCGCAGCCTCGCACGCGGAGGCCAACACCTCCGAGTTCGGCGAGTCCTGCGTGGCCTGCCATGGCTCCGGCAAGGAATTCGACGTGGCGAAGGTACACGCTCGGTAGGAGCAATTCAGCAGGGACGCTGAACGCAACAGGGCCGCAATGGCCCACGAGCAAGAAAAAGGACGGGGCGCTTCGGCGCCCCGTTCCTTCAGGGGGCCGCTGAACCTGATCGCAGGCAAGCCTGCTCCCACAGGTGGCGGGACGAAACCCCAGTGGGAGCAGGCTTGCCTGCGATTACCCCTTAGCTGATAATCGCGCCCGCCTTCCTGCGGGCGACATAATCATCCAGCGCCTCGTCCACGGCCGGATCCAGCGCCGGCGCCTCGTAATCCTGCAGCAACTGCTTCCAGATCCGGTTGGCGCGTTGCTGGGCATCCGGTGATCCGCCTTCTTTCCAGCTTTCGAAGTTGCGGTAGTCGCTGAGAATGGGACGGTAAAAAGCGGTCTCGTAGCGGGACATGGTGTGTTCGACGCCGAAGAAGTGCCCGCCGGGCCCGGCCTGGGTGATCGCATCGAGCGCCAGCGTGTCTTCATTGACCTCGATAGGACGGAGATACTCCGCCATCATCTGCAGCATTTCCGCGTCCACGATGAGTTTCTCGAACGATGCGGTGAGCCCGCCTTCCAGCCAGCCGGCCGCGTGCACGACGACATTCGCGTGCGCCGTGATCGCGGCCCACAGAGACATCGCGCTCTCGTAGGTGGACTGCGCATCGACCACGTTGGACGACGTGACGCAGCTGGACCGCAGCGGCAGGCCGTACCGGCGCGCCAGTTGCCCGCTGGCCTGGGCCGCCTTCGCGTACTCCGGGGTGCCGAAAGCCGGCGCGCCGGAACGCATGTCCACGTTGGACGTGAACGCGCCGTATACCGCGGGAGCACCCGCCCGCACGGTCTGGACCAGCGTGATCCCGGCCAGCGCTTCGGCGTTCTGTTGCGCCAGCGTTCCGGCCAGGGTGACCGGCGCCATGGCGCCGGCCAGGGTGAAGGGGGTGATGCACACCGCCTGCCCGGCGGTAGCCATCTCGATCAGGCCCTCGGCCATCGGAATATCGATCTGCAGCGGCGAGTTGGTATTGATGATGGTGAAGAACACGGGCTTTTCCGCCAGCGCCTCCTCGCTCAGGCCGAAGGCGATGCGGGCCATCGCCAGCGCGTCGCGCGCCCGTTCGGCCCCCAACCCCTGCGGCTGCCAGTGCTTGTCCAGCAAGCGGAACTGCGCGAGGTACAGGTCGAGGTGGCGGGTTTCGGCGGGCAGGTCGATCGTTTCGAAGGGGCCGCCCCCCTCCTGGTGCAGGATATCCAGGCTCTGCACCAGCTTCAGAAAATCGCAGACATCTTCGAAACTGCCGCGCCGGCGCCCGCGGTCGAGGTCGGTGCAGTAGGCCGGGCCGCCGACCGAGGTGAAGGCGAGGTGCGAGCCGCCCACCCGGATATGTTTTTCGGGATTGCGCGCGTGAATCGTGAACTCGGACGGGGCCAGGGCGATTTTCTCGAGCACCAGGCCGCGCTCCATGCGCACCATCTGCTCATCCTCGTCGACGGTCGCGCCCGCCTCGGCCAGCAGTCTACGGGCGCCCGCGTGCAGCACCCGGATGCCGTGGCGCTCCAGCAGCGTCAGCGAGGCGTCGTGGATGGCCTCGACCTGTTCTTCGTCGAGGACCGTCGTGGGAGGGTACCGGTTTTCGGGCTGCCCCCAGGGCAGTTGCCGGATACGGTTGCCGCCGCGCCTGCTGCGCGTCTGACTGCTACGCCTGGCCATCTCGCCCCTGCTTCCGACCTGTCCCCGGGAAAGGCGGCAATATAGCACGTACTGTGTGTACACTGCTCCGGAGGAGGCGCTCGGGAGATGAACGAATCCAATATCAGGCGGGCAGGCCCGGGCGACAAGGAGCATCTGCTGCCGCTGATCCGGGAATTCTGCGAGGTCGACCACCATCCGTGGGACGAGGACTTCGTGCGCAAAGCGCTGGCCCCCTTGCTGGAAGACGATCGTTATGGCGCGGTATGGGTGATCGGCGAGCCGCCGCAAGGCTATGCAGTGGTGACCTGGAGTTACAGCCTGGAATCGGGCGGCCCGGATTGCCTGCTGGATGAATTCTATGTGCGCGAGCGTGGCAGGGGCCTCGGTTCAGCGGCCCTGGCCGCCATCCTCGACGATCTTCGAAGGCACGACATGACGCGCATCTTCCTCGAGACCGAGGACCACAACGAGACGGTGCGGCACTTCTACCGGCGCCATGGATTTCGCGATGAACCCTCGGTGTGGATGTCTCTGGACCTGAGGAAGGTGTAAATCAGAACAGGTCTTTCATACGGAAGTACAGCATCCCCAGCGCAACGATCTGGTTGCCGAACCACTGGCTGCCCGGCAGCCGGAAATGCGGCATGCTGGCAAACAGGTCGTAAACCCGGGTGCGCCCTTCGATCGCGTCCGCCATGACCTCGCCCATGATGTGCGTGACGTTGACCCCGTGCCCGGAATAGCCCTGGCAGTACCAGATGTTGCCGTCGACGCATCCGAGCAGCGGTATCCGGTTGATCACGATCCCGATGCGGCCACCCCACTCGTAATCCACGCGAACCCCTTCCAGCTGCGGGTAGATCTCGAGCATCCGCGGCAGGATGGACGCCTTGATGTCGGCGGGCTCGCGCCCGGAATAGTTGCAGCGACCCCCGTACAGCAAGCGCCGGTCTGGCGACAGCCGGTAGTAGTCGAGGATTTCGTTCATGTCGCAGACGGCCAGGTCGAGCGGATTGATCTCGCTGGCCACCGCCTCGGACAGCGGTTCGGTCGCGATGATGAAACTTCCCGCCGGAAAGACCAGGTTCGCCAGTTGCTTTGGTTCCAGGCTTTGATAGGCGTTGCCCGCCAGCACCACCTGTCCGGCGCGAACCTGGCCGGATGGCGTGTGCACGACAGGGTTTGCTCCATGGTCGATCGAGACGGCGGGTGACTGTTCGAAGATCCGCACGCCCAGCCCTTCGGCGGCGCGCGCCTCCCCGGCACACAGGTTCAGTGGGTGAAGGTGGCCGTCCTGCCAGCTGACGAAGCCGCCGACAAAAGCGTCCGTAGCCAGCATTTCCCGGGTCTTTTCCCGGTCCCACAGTTCATAGCGATGGGGGAAACGCCGCCGGTCCATCTCGGTCGCCCATTCCTCCAGCGCCTTCATGTGGCGCGGCTTGACTGCGGTCTCGATGTAGCCGTCCTTCAGGTCGCATTCGATGCCGTACTTCGCGACGCGCTCGCGAATAATCTCGTGGCCGCGCCAGCGCAGCTCCCACAGCATGTCGGCGATCCCGTCGCCATGCTTTTTCTGGATCTTCGCCAGGCCGCTGATGCCGTTGATCAGTTGCCCGCCGTTGCGCCCTGTCGCGCCCCAGCCCACGCGGTTGGCCTCCAGCAAAGCCACGGAATGGCCGCGTTCGGCCAGGGTGAGGGCGGTGGCGACACCCGAAAAGCCCGCTCCCACCACGCAGACTTCCACTTCAAGGCTGTCATCCAGGGTCGGGTAACGGCGAGTGTCGTTCGCGGTCGCCGCGTACCAGGAGCGGGTGTGCTCCTGCATCTGAATTGCACTGTTCATTCTTGTCACCCTGAGTTCGAAGCTTTTATTTATATCAATTGATCGATATAATTAAATTGTAGAACGCAAGTTGGAATGAGGTCAAGCGCGAAACGCCCGTATGCGGGTGCTCCGCCGCCGGCCTGGGAGAACGGCCATCATGCCCAAAATCGTCGACCACGAAGCGCAGCGCGCGAAATTCGCCGAGGCGGTGATTCGCCTGGTGGCCCGGGACGGCTTCGAGGGCCTGACCATGCGCGCGGTGGCGGCTGAGGCCGGTTTGTCGTATGGCTCGCTGTTCCACTACTTCGATTCGAAGGACGAACTCCTGATGCACGCCGTGCAGTACTCCACGTCGCGACAGACGATTCGCGCCAACGAGTACAGCAACCGCTGGGGCGGCTTGAAAGCGCTGGAGCACTTGCTGTGTGATGACGCGTTGATCGATCCGAGCACCCGCGACGACGCGGTGGTGTGGCTGGCTTTCATGTACAAGGCCGCCAGGGAAAAGGCCTTCGCCCGCATGCACACCGAGCTGATTGACGGCTGGGTGGCTCGAATCCGCCAGCTACTGCGTGAGGCGAGCGAGGCCGGCGAACTCGATCCCGGTCTGGACCTGGATGGCGAAGCCCTGTCGGCCTGGGCCTTCTCGCTCGGTCTCGGCCAGCAGGCGCTGCTGCACCCGAAAACGCTTCCGCCCGCCCGGCAAAAACAGTTGATCTCCAAATACCTGGACAAGCTTCGCTGAATCCTTTTGGGGCAAGCCGGCGCGGTGACGATTTGCTCTCCTTTTCGCTGGCATATTGTCCGCTATCAAACGATTCTGATAGGCTTGGGCGACTTTTGGTGCAGCCGCCTAAACGGGAGTTTCTGAAATGAGAATACTGATCTGTGCGCTTCCGCTGCTCTTGGTGCTGGCGGCATGCAACGACCGCGCGACGGAGCCGGACGCATCCGCGCCTGCCAGGGTGGAGGAGCAAACGGATGCGGCGCCTGTCGCGAACGATGATGCGCGCGCCGCCAGCCTGGCCGAAAAAGAGGCCGCTGCTCCCCGAAATCCGCTCAAGGAAGCCTATTTCGGCGAGACCCACGTCCACACGGGCGTGTCGATGGACGCCTTCATCGGTGGCAACCGGCTGACGCCCGACGATGCCTATCGCTTCGCCAGGGGCGACGAAGTCATGGTCAATGGCAAGCCGCTCAGGATCAAGAAGCCGCTCGATTTCTGCGCCGTCACCGATCATTCCGAGTTCATGGGCGAAGCCTACAGCCTGATGAACCCGGGCGCGCCCGGCTATGACGATCCCATCGCCAAGTCCTTCCGCGATGCGAAAGACCTGGACACCGCCCTCGGCCTCTACGCGAAGTACGTGCTGGAGCCCCTGAGTTCGGGTGGCAATCCGCACCCGCCCTTCTTTCAGGGCGAAGCAGCCATCCAGTCGACCTGGCGACTCAACTACGAGGCGACCGAAAACTACTATGAGCCGGGGAAATTCACGACCATCCATGGCTATGAGTGGACAGCGGCGCCGGGTGGGGCCAACCTTCACCGCAACGTCCTGTTCCGCGACGCCAACGTTCCGGACGCCCCGTTTTCCTCGAATGAGAGCCTCGATCCCGAAGACCTGTGGGAATGGATGCGGGTGCAGCGCGCCGCCGGCCGCAACGTCTTCGCGATGCCCCACAACCCCAACGAGAGCAAGGGACTCCTCTTCACCGAGACCACCCTGGCGGGCGAGCCGGTCGGCCGGGAATACGCCGAGACCCGCGCCAGCATGGAACCGCTGGTGGAGATGATGCAAATCAAGGGCAATTCGGAGGTGGTCCCGCAATTCTGGCAGACCGACGAGTTCGCCGATTTCGAGAATGCAACCACCATCCAGGACTTCAACGGCCGCGTCTTCCAGAAGCAGAATTTTGTCCGCTACGGCCTGGACCGCGGCCTGAAATACAAGGCGGACCTCGGCGTCAACCCGTTCAAGTACGGCTTCGTCGGCGGCACCGACAACCACAACGGCAGCCCCAGCAATGTGGCGGAAGACAATTACAAGGTCGGCAGCCACGGCCTGACCGACCGGGATCCCGAAGCCAGGGCGAACAACACGCTGGAAGGCGAAATGAGAATCGCCGACATGAACCCGGGTGCGGTCACCGGTGTGTGGGCTACCTCCAACACGCGGGGGGCCATCTGGGATGCGATGCTAGCGAAAGAAACGTTTGCCACCAGCGGCCCGCGCATCCGCGTACGCGCATTCGCCGGACAGGGATTCGTGCTGTCCTACGATTCCTACGAGGAACTCGTGAAGGACGGTTATGCCAAGGGTGTGCCCATGGGCGGCGATTACACCGGGGATGCCGCGCCGCAACTCCTGGTCTGGGCCGCCAAGGACCCCGACGGCCCCAACCTGGATCGCATCCAGATCATCAAGGGCTGGCTCGAGGATGGAGAGATGATGGACACGGTGTACAACGTCGTGGCTTCGGACGGCCGGCTCAACGATGACGGGTCCGTGGAACCCATCGATGCCCCCATCGATCTCACGACCGGCCAGTTCAACACGGAAAAGGGCAGCGCGGAACTGAGGGGCCTGTGGACCGATCCCGATTTCGATCCGTCGCAGGAGGCCTATTACTACGTTCGCGTGCTGCAGCTACCGACGGCCCGCTGGACGCTGTACGACGAAATCCGCGAGGGCGTGGCCTATCCCGACGATGTGAAAAAGCAGATCGTCGAGCGGGCCTGGGGATCGCCGATCTGGTACGAGGTTCAGTGAAAACGGACGGTCGCCCAGTGAGCCCCGTTGCCGCGTGAACCTGACCGATATGTAATGCAGGCTTCGGGCGAACCGCCAAAAGCGCGTCAGGTCGTCTGCACTGTGGCATGGGGGTTCTCCATGCCATGCACTGCCGGCAGCGGAAGTGATCGGGTAGACTGTCCGCAATGAGCGCGTTCGAATACTTTTCGGTCTTCATGTCGATC
>JASFKQ010000077.1:0-15290 GCA_050118555.1 Lysobacterales bacterium | reverse complement strand
CGCCGCTGGGACTGGCGACCAATACGACGCCCCAGGGGACCCACCTGGATCCGCTCAACCCCGTCAGCATCACGCTCGGCGTCGGCAACGCGTCGTTCGTCGCGCAGGCTGCTGACTGGATACCGGACCTGACGCACGACATCATCCGGCAGGCTTTCAAACACCGGGGGTTCTCGTTCATCCGCGTTTTGCAGCGCTGCCCGGAATACATGGGACACCGATACGATGAATGGGTCCAGAACCCTGAGAAAATGCTGATCCTGCACCACGAAGACGGGCTGCAAATCCAGCCTGACCTGGGCCGAATCTACCGTAACCAGCAGGAACACGATCCCTCGGATCGCAACCGGGCGCGTGAGATCGCCAGTATTCACGATCCGATTCCGGTCGGCGTACTCTATCGGAATCCGGAAATACCCTGCTACGAGGACCACCAGGTGCCCGACCGGCTGAACACGGCCGAAGGCGTAACGGAATTCCTCGACATGGAATTCGACAAGTTCACCATCCAACCCGTCGGAGCATCCACATGAGCCACGGAGCATCTCCCCTTGCCGCCTTTCACCTGATTGGCGACCGCAGCAGGCTGGAACCCGAAAGCGCGCAGAAGCGCGGATTACGGCCAGCACTTTACGGCAACTTTCATGATCTTTCGAAGTTGCGGTACCACTTTCCGCTGGTGCTGCTGAACGAGACGACGGACGGCCGGTGGGCACGGCCCCTCGCAGACATCGTCGATGAGGCGTTGCGCGAAATTGCGCCGCCGGGATCGGAGGGCGACGAAGCAAGGCGGCAGGTACTGGCTCTGGAACAGGCTGTCCGGACACGGCTCGCCGGCGGCGAGGGCGGTTCGCTCTCCCGGAATTGGGAGGAGGCCCGGAAGGAACTCGAAAAGGAAGCCGAGAACGGGCCCCGGGCGGAATCACTGGCCGCTAATCTTGCACGCGCCAAGGCCGCGCTGACCGTCGATGGCGAGCTCGTCGACTGCACATCGCAGCTGGCGCCGCTTCTCCTGTTGCGCGCCTGGCGGGAAAGCGAGCGCCTGAAAGCCGCGAAACTCCACCGCCGGGTCACCCGCCTGCAACGCAAACTGGAGGACATTCTGGAAGTTGACGAAATGAATTCCCCCGAGGCACGGGATGCGGCCCGGCTGGAACGCTCCGTGGGCACGGCAGACCGGACGGTCTTCGATTTCGAGGAGATGTCACGCCTGCTGCGCAATCGGGACAATGCACCGCGACTCCCGACCGTCCGCCGGAAACGCATCGAGGCGGCGATCGAAGTGCTGCGCTCGCAGCGATTCGTGGCGCCACCGGGAAGCGGCGAAACCGAGGGCGCCACGCACCGGTTCCGCTACGTGGACTGTCATCAGGCCCTGGCCGCATTCCGTGAGCGCCTGCCCGAGGTGGCCGCCCTGGTCAAGGCGGTCAGCATTGGCGAACTGGAAGTCCAGAACAGCTACGAGGAAGCCACGCACGATCACTTCTTCGCCGGTTTCGATGAACACCGGCTCGGCCCCGGCGACCTGGAACAGTTCCCGTCTTATCTGGTGTGCATCGAACACCTGGACGACAAAGGACAAAACGTGGCGCTCGACGTGCTGCGCGCAGGCCTTCCGTTCAAGATCCTCGCCCAGACGGATGACGTGCTCGGCGACGCTTCGATCGCGGGCGGACAACTCTCCTTCGGCACACAGGGGCAACAACTGGCCCGCATGGCGATGGGACTCGACAACGTTTTCGTGATGCAGGCCGCAGCTTCGTCGCTCTACCGCATGCGCCTGCCCTTGATGGAAGGGCTTTCGAGTGACCGCCCTGCCCTGTTCAGCGTTTACGCCGGCTCCGACTACCTGGATGCCGCGGCCGCAACCGAATCCAGAATCTTCCCCACCTTCGTCTACAACCCCGCGGCCGGCCAGGGACAGGCCACCCGCTTCAGCCTGCAGGGAAATCCGCAGCCGCAAGCCGACTGGCCAGCCCACCACATCAGTTTCGAGGATGCCGGCCACACGGTGGACAGCGAAGACACGACGTTCACGTTGGCCGACTTCGTAGCCTCCGACGCCCGGTTTGCGGATCGTTTCGCCTGTATCCCCCGAGCGGAATGGAGCGACGAACTGGTCACCGTGGACGGTTTCCTCGGCCTGCCGGCCAGCGAGCGAGCCGACAAGGTCCCGTACATCCTGCTGATCGACGCCGACAACGTGCTGCACCGCGCCATCGTGGACGAAAAGCTGATCGACGCCGCCACCCGCTGCAAGGACGCCTGGCACAGCCTGCGGGAATACGGCGGAATGAAGAACAGCCATGTGGCCGCGGCGCTGGCCGAAGCCGAGGCGGCGTGGGAAGCCGAGAAAGCAGAGCTGCTGACGCGCGCCAGCTCCGAACCGGCTGCCGCACCGGCGGCCGAACCCGAGCCACAAACGGCGGCAGTCACTCCGGTCGAGGCAGGCCCCGAACCCGTTGCCGAAGAGCCGGCGGCCGAACCGGCCTCGGACGACCCATGGATCGAAACCATCCGTTGCACAACCTGCAACGAGTGTGTGCAGATCAACGACCGCATGTTCGGCTACGACGCCGACAAGCGCGCGTTCATCAAGGATCCCGATGCCGGCACGTACCGGCAGCTGGTGGAAGCGGCGGAAGGCTGCCAGGTGGCGATTATCCACCCCGGCAAACCACGCAACCCGAAGGAACCCGGCCTGGAGGAATTGCAAAAACGGGCGGAGCCCTTCCTGTAAGGGTCCCGGCCCTGCAAGGCCGGTGGCGCCCCGGCGCTTCCCTAACGGCCTGAAGCTGCGCTTTTGTCGAGCACCGGCTCGAGTACGCTCCAGACCTTGTCGAGGATCAGTGGCTGGGCCTGCGCAGTCGGGTGTATGCCATCCTCCTGCATCAGATCCGGCTTCAGGGCGATGTCCTCGAGCAGGAATGGGACCAGGGTCACTCCAGGCATTTCGGCGAGGTCGTGGTAGGTGCCGTTGAACTGCTCGGTATAGCTGCGCCCGTAGTTGGGCGGTATGCGCATTTCGGTCAGCAACACTCGAGCACCGGCGGTCCGGGCCTGCTCGATCATTTTCGCCAGGTTGCGCCGGGTAACGTCCAGCGGCAGACCACGCAGACCGTCGTTGCCGCCAAGTTCGATGATCACCATGCCCGGTTGCTGCTCCGCCAGCAGTCCGGGCAGCCGGGACAGGCCACCCTGCGTGGTGTCACCCGCGACACTTGAGTTGAAAACCCGCCAAGCGTAACCATTTTCACTGAGACGCTCTTGCAGAAGGCTCGGCCAGGATTCGGCGAGTTCCATGCCGTAGGCGGCACTGAGGCTATCCCCGACAACCAGTATCGTCGGCGCCTTGGCCGCCTGAGCAGTCAGAACCCACAGGCCGAACACAATGAAGAGCAATTGGTAACGGAAACGCATGCACACCTCTGAAGCTGTTCTCAAGGCACTATCACTGAGCAAGAAGGTTACCAGTCCCGAGGGACCCTTAACCATTCTGGACCGCGTCAGCCTGGAAGTCAGGCGAGGCGAATCCGTCGCCATTGTCGGCGCCTCGGGCGCTGGCAAGTCCACGCTGCTGGGACTGCTCGCGGGCCTGGATGTTCCCAGTGAGGGACGGATCTGGCTTGGGGAGCATGAAATCACTGCGCTGGACGAAGACGGCCGGGCCGCCCTGCGCGCCGATCACGTCGGCTTCGTTTTCCAGTCGTTCCACCTTATCGCATCCCTGACCGCGCTGGAAAACGTGATGCTGCCACTGGAGCTGTCGGGCAAGGAAGACGCCGCAGCAGCCGCCTTGCAGGCGATCAGGACGGTGGGCCTGGAACCGCGTCGCAACCACTACCCGCACCAACTGTCCGGTGGCGAGAAACAGCGCGTTGCGATAGCTCGCGCTTTCGTGGTGAATCCCGCCGTACTGTTTGCCGACGAGCCCACCGGCAATCTCGACAACCGCACCGGCGACACGGTGATCGACCTGCTGTTCCGGCTGAATGCCGATTCCGGGACAACGCTGGTGCTGGTCACCCACGACCTCGAACTCGCGAATCGCTGCGACCGGGTTCTGTACATGGAGGCCGGACAGGTGGAGCGCGATAGCCCGGGAAGACGCACTTGAGCGGACATTCCATCAGACTTGCCTGGAAACTGTTGACCCGGGACTGGCGCTCCGGGGAACTAAGCGTGCTGGCGACTGCACTGCTCGTCGCGGTGACCGCCATGACGGGTGTCGCCTTCCTGACCGACAGGGTCGCCCAGGCGGTGGAGCTGCGGGCCGCGGAATCGCTGGCCGGTGACCTGCGGCTGACTTCGAACCAGCCTTTCGGCGGCCGCTTCGATCAACTGGCTACCCAATATCGGATCCGGACGGCGCGATTGACCAGCATGCCCAGCGTAGTGTTCACGGGCGACTCCAATACCCTCGCAGCGGTTCGCGCGGTCACTGCGGGCTACCCCCTCAGAGGCCGCCTGAAAACCGCGGCCAGACTGCTGGACCCGGCCGAACCGACCCGCGGGATACCGGCGCCTGGCGCAGCCTGGGGTTCGCCAAGGCTACTGGCCCGGCTCGGCGTCGACACCGGCTCGGAAATAGAAGTCGGCGCCACCCGCCTGAAACTGAGCCGGGTACTCGACTTCCGGCCAGATGAGGGCTGGAGCTTCGTCGATCTGGCACCGACATTGCTGATCAACGAAGCCGACCTTCCCGCCACCGAACTGGTTCAGCCGGGCAGCCGGGTGTCCTACCGGCTACTGTTCGCCGGCGACCGGGGGGACATCGACCGATTCAAGCCGCAGCTGGAGGCGCATATCGGCGACGGCGATCGCCTGAGCGACATCCGCGACACCAATCCCCAAATCCGCTCCTCGATGGACCGTTCCGGTCGCTTTCTCAACCTGGCGTCACTGATCTCCGTGCTGTTGGCGGCGGTTGCTGTCGCGATGGCGGCGCGACGTTACTCGCAGCGACACCGCGACCGGATCGCCCTGATGAAATGTATGGGCGCCAGCCGCTCGTTGATTTTCCGTAGCAGTCTCTGGCAACTCCTGATGCTGGCAGTGGCCGGCGGCATCATCGGCTCTGTGATCGGCTACCTGGCCCAGCTCGGCCTGGCCTGGCTGATGCGAGACATGATTGGCCAGAATCTGCCGGAACCCGGCACCGGCCCGGTGCTGCTGGGTCTTGTAACTGCCCTCAGCATCCTGGCCGGTTTTGCCCTTCCGGACCTGGCCCAGATGGGTAAGACACCGCCGCTGCGCGTGTTGCGGCGCGACCTGGATCCGCCGCCGCTGCGCTACGGCATCAGCTGGCTGGCCGGCGTTGCGGCCGTGCTGGCGTTGCTCCTTTGGATCGTCCGCGACACACGCTTGGTCCTGACCATCTTCGCGGGCGCGGCCGCCACTTTCCTGGCGTTGGGTACCGCGGGCTGGCTTCTGGTGCGTTCGCTCCGCGGGTTTCGCGGCGCGGCCGGGGTTGCCTGGCGCTACGGACTGGCCAACATTGCCCGGCGGGGTCGCGAAAGTGTGGTTCAGGTCGTGGCCTTCGGCCTGGGGCTCATGGTGCTGCTGCTCCTGACCACGGTGCGCACCGAGCTGATGGAAAACTGGCGGCAAAGCCTGCCCGCCGACGCTCCCAACCAGTTCCTCATCAATATCCAGCCCGACGAGGTGTCGCCTCTGGAATCCTTCTTGCGGGATCGCGCGATCAAGGTGCCGCGCTTCGTCCCCCTGGTACGTGCCAGGATGACGGCGATCAACGGCAAGGACGTCACCCAGATGACCTTCGAGGATCCGCAGGGCGAACACTGGGCCCGGCGGGACGCCAATCTCAGCTGGAGCGACACCTTGCAGGCCGATAACGAAATCGTAGCCGGGCGGTTCTGGGACGGGCCGGTGTCTGAACCGGAGGTCTCGGTAGAGCAGGATTTTGGTCAGGAACTGGGGCTGTCACTCGGCGACGAATTGACCTTCGAAATCGCGGGCAGGACGATTGCCGCCAGGGTTACCAGCTTCCGTACCGTGGAGTGGGATTCGTTCAGCCCGAATTTCTTCATGGTTTTCAGCCCGGGCGCCTTGGAAAATTTCCCTGCGACCTACATCGCCAGCCTGTATGTCGACGATACCCACAGGCAGGCCATGCTCGACCTGATGCGGGCCTTTCCCAGTGTCACGGCAATTGATCTGGACGCCGTGCTGAGCCAGGTGCGTGATGTCATGGACAAGGCGGCACTGGCGGTGCAGGCGGTCTTCCTGTTCACCCTTCTGGCGGGACTGACCGTACTGTGGGCGGCGGTTCAGGCAACGCGTGACGAGCGCCGCTACGAGAGCGCCATGCTGCGCACCTTCGGGGCCTCGCGTAACCGCGTACTGGCGGGCGTGACCGTGGAGTTCGTCGCCATCGGGCTGCTGGCGGGTCTGCTGGCTGCCTGCGGCGCCAGCCTGGCAGGCTACCTGATAGCAGAAAACCTGTTCGACCTTTCGTACCGCTTCAGTCTGCCGCTCTGGACCGCCGGTCCGTTACTGGGCATGGTCTTCGTCGGCATCAGCGGGCTCGTGGCGACCTGGCGCGTCATCACCCACGCGCCGCTCAGTGTGCTACGCAGTGCCTGAGCATTCCGGAATGACGGTCGAGGCGAGACGCCCAGATTGAAGCAGCCCGCGAATTTCGTTACATTCATGGCAGACAACGCCACCGGTATCTGGTGGCGAATCACCCGGCTCGCCCCACAGCTGAGAAACCAGGAATTCCCATGCCCATGAAACGCCTCATCCTGCTGCTGATGCTGATCGTCATGAGCAGCACCGCTTACGCGCAGCGGTTCAACAAGAAGCCTGAATACACAAACGATCGTGAAGGACGGTGGGAAGTCTCCGCACTGATGTTCTCCGAGGGCAGCACGAGCCAGACCTTCCAGGATGGTTCGGCGATCGACGTCGACAGCCAGCTCGGCTGGGGCCTGACCTTCGCCTGGAACTGGACCCAGAAGTGGCACCTGTCATGGAAGATCGGCATGGTGCAACCCGACTACACGGCGCACATCGTGCCTGAAGACCCGGAAGCCGCGGCACAGACGATCAGTTATCAGATGACGCGATACCTGAACCAGCTGGACGTGACCTACCACTTCTTTCGGGGCCCGCTGACGCCCTTCGTACAGGCCGGTGTGGGCTGGTCGAAGCTCGACTCCAATATCCCCAATGCGCCGCCCGTGGTCGGCTGCTGGTGGGACCCGTGGTGGGGCTATATCTGCGATACGGCCTGGTCCACGTACGACACGTCCCAGTTCACATACAACCTGGGCCTGGGCCTGCGCTGGGACGTCAACGAGGCGCTGTTCATGCGCGGGACCTACAACCGCGAATTCATGAGCCTGGACCGCGGCAGCCTGGACGTCGACCTACTCGGTCTCGAAATCGGGTTGATGTGGTAACCGCGCCGGCGGGAAAACTTTTCCGCTCAACACGCAGGACACGCCGAATTGGCTGAAGGTTTCTTCCAGGCAATCTGCGTTGTCGACGTCTTCCGCGGAGATCTTTGCATCCGTCCGCAGAGGTCCGCTATGTGATTTTTTTCAGCCTGTGCAGCGATTCGATGTAGCAGCGGTCGACGATATTGCTGCCGTGGTCCCTGACCAGAAACTTGTCGAACCTCGTCAGCTGGCTGGTGGTCGTTGTGTAGGCCACCACCTCGTTGCCGGGCAAACCGTGGCATTGATTGCGGAAGGTCACCAGGTAATGCCGATTGGCGCCGTCGAGCAGGATCAGGTTTTCCCGGTCCACGTAGTTCCAGCCGTTGATCGTGTAGTCGTGAATTCGGTCAACAGGCTCCCCGATCGTATAGCCTTTGTCTTTCAGCGTTTCGTCGAGTGTTCTGGGTGCCTGCTGCATCGTGGCGCAAGAAGCCGCCGCCAGAGCAAGCCCGACGGTCAGCGCGAATAGAATGGTCCTGGTCATGGAAGGCCGTCCTCTGATTTGGCTACTAACTTGGATCGGGCAACCGGCCGCGAGTTCCGTCCCGGCACACCGCAGTCGGGCGGCTAAGGTCCAGCCCGCCGGCGCTCCAGCAACTCGCGCTTCTCCGCGGAGGAAAGAAAAGCCATCTCCAGCGCGTTGGCCTGGGCCTGACGAGTCAGCTCGGGGGTCAGTCCGGCTCGTGGCGCAGCCACCGTGTACTCATGGCGGAGGTCGATGCCGCTGATTGCCGGGTCGTCCGTATTGAGATTGGCCAGCAAGCCGGCTTCCAGGATCTTCCGAGCCGGGTGCTGCGAGTAGGTCTCGACCACCCCCGTATGGAGATTCGAGGTGATGTTCATCTCCAGACCGATGCCCTGCTTACGGAGACATTCCACGAGGGATGGATCTTCGAGCGAGCGGATGCCATGCCCGATGCGGCCTGCGCCGAGTTCCCGGACCGCGGCCCACACGCTTTCAGGCCCGGCCACCTCTCCGGCATGCACGGTGATTTCGAGGCCGGCATCCCTGGCCCGGCGGAAGTGCTCTGCGAACCGCACTGCAGGAAACTGCTCCTCGTCGCCGGCGAGATCAATGGCCACGAGATGATCGCGATGCGCCAGCAGCGCGTCCAGTTCCCGGTGACAGGTTTCCGTGTCGTAAGTGCGGCTGAGAATACCGATCATCTGCGCCCGGACACCCGTGTCGCGCTCCGCTGCGCGAATCCCGTCGGCAACGGCCTCGACGATACCGGCCGGCTCCAGTTGGTGGCTTTCGCCCATGAACCAGGGACTGAACCGAAGTTCGATGTAGTCGATCCCCTCCCTGGCGGCATCTTCAACGTTTTCGTAGGCCACCCGCCGGCACGCATCAAGGTCGGTCAGAATGGCGGTGAGCCAGCGGAACCGGCCGATGAAATCCATCAAACCGTTTGCCTTGCCCTCTACGACAACGTGCGGCCGCAGGCTGTCAACGTCGTCGCCCGGCAGCTCCAGCCCCTTCTCATGGGCCAGTTCGATCACTGTCTGCAGACGAATGCTGCCGTCCAGGTGGCGGTGGAGATCGATCAGAGGAAGCCTCGGATCCAGGAAACCATTTTCGGGCATTCGGGACGCTCGCCGCAAAAGCGTCTATTCTGTCATGAAAACGAAACAACGCGTTATCGTCTAAGAACCGCTTATTTTGATAGGGTTATTCATATGGCCACCTACTTCAACAACATCCTGGAGACCATAGGAAGAACGCCGGTCGTGAAGATCAACCGTTTGGCTCCACCCGGCATCGATATGTTCGTGAAGGTCGAATCCTTCAACCCGATGGCCTCGGTCAAGGACCGCATGGCACTCAGCGTGATCCAGCAGGCGGAGCGTGACGGCAGCCTCAGGGCCGGCCAGACCGTGGTGGAGGCCACCAGCGGCAACACGGGCATCGGGCTGGCCATGGTTTGCGCGGCCAAGGGGTATCCCCTGGTACTGACCATGGCCGAGAGCTTCAGTATCGAGCGGCGGAAGATCCTGCGGTTTCTCGGCGCAAAGGTCGTGCTCACGCCGGCGGAACTCAAAGGCACCGGAATGCTCGCCAAGGCTGTAGAACTGGCCGAAACGCACGGCTGGTTCCTGGTGCGGCAGTTCGAGAACGAGGCCAATGCCGAGGCGCACACGCAAACAACCGCGCTGGAAATTCTCGATGTTTTCCGGACCCGCCACCTGGATTATTTCGTGACGGGCTACGGCACCGGTGGAACCCTCAAGGGCACGGCGCGCGTGCTCAAGCAGAAAAGCCCCAGAACTCGGATCGTCGTCTGCGAACCGGACAACTCTCCTCTGCTGGGAAGCGGCATCGGGCAGCCCCGGAACCAGGACGGCTCCCCGGACGGCAGCCATCCCAGTTTCCGGCCCCACCTGATGCAGGGCTGGACACCCGACTTCATCCCCAAACTGACCGAGGACGCCGTCGTGATGAAACTGGTCGACGAGGTCGTGCCCATCGACGGCAATCACGCGCTGGAAATGTCCAGGGCGCTGGCGCGGCAGGAAGGCATCTTCTGCGGCATATCCGGAGGTGCGACATTTTCCGGTGCGATGACGGTTGCCCAAGAGGCGCCGCCGAACTCGACCATCCTGTGCATGCTGCCGGACACGGGCGAACGTTACCTGTCGACACCAATGTTCGAAGGCATTGCAGAGCAAATGACGGACGAGGAGCTGGAAATCTCACGCTCCACGCCCGGCTACCGCTTCGACGTCAAGGCCCCGGCTCCCGCCCCCGCGACAGCATCCGCCGCGAAGGCCTCGGAGAGGGCGCGGGCCTTTGTCGAGGAGGTCATCGGTGATTCCAGCGAGCCGGTTGTACTGTTCGCGCTGGAATGGTGCGAATTCTGCTGGGCCGTGCGCAAGCTCTTCGCCGAAATGGACATTCCCTACCGTGCAGTCGACCTTGACTCGGTGGCCTACCAGGACGATGACTGGGGCGGACAGATCCGCGCCGTGCTGAACGAGCGCCTGGGCAGCAATACCATTCCGCAGATATTCGTCGGTGGCGAACACCTGGGCGGCGCAACTGACACCTTCGAAGCCGTCAAGTCCGGCGATCTCCAACAGCGCCTGAAGGGACTCGGCATAGAAGCCACGGATCTGTTGCGCAGTGACCCGTTCGAACTCCTGCCCGGTTGGCTGCACAAGCGCGAATCCTGAGGGACCCTGCAGACCTCTCGCCGCGAGCGTCGCTGCTGCGGCATCGTTTCGGCCTATTTCGCCGGGACGCGCGGGGACTCGATTGAACGGTCCGCGTCGAGGTGCGCGCCGCCAGATTAAGACCCGCTAGCGATCGATCACGTGCATTTGCCACAGATCCTTGCGTTCCATCTGCAGGAACGGCTTCATGGCGAGGCAACCGGTCTTTCCAATACTTTTCTCCAGGTAGCGCAACTCCTCGAACTTTTCACGCGTACGTTCCCCGACGGGAATCTCGAGCCCGTTCTCGCGTGCCATCAGCGCCGCCTTGGCCCGAATCGCCAGCTCGGTGTAGATGCGCAGGTAACACAGCATGTCGACGACCACCGGGCCGTCGAACTTATCGCTCAGGTCGGACAGGAAACGCCCGATTCTGCTTTCGGTGAACTCGCCGGAAAGAATCATCGAGATCAACTGTGCGTCAGCGTCGAAATCCAGCTGCAGCCACTCGTGCAGAGTGGCCGCGCTGCGTCGGAATACCAGCGCGAGCAGTGGCGGCAGGACCAGCAGCGTGCCAAGCGTCTGCAACACCGGAGATACCAGGAAGTGGTTGAATGCGGAGTGCAGGACGGAAGCCAGCATCAGGCCCGGAAGGTAGAACATCGGATTGATTTCCATCCGGCGGTCGGTGAGGGTCTGGCTGATGATCGCGAACATCGCGGTCACCCCACCATGCATGATCGCGGTGCCGAAACCACGCACGATCCAGACGCCCATGCCGGCATGTGACAGGGACTGGAGGTACAGCAGATTCTCAACCAGCGCGAACCCCGCTCCGACCGCGAAGCCCATGATCGCGGCGTCGACCAGGAAACCGATGCGGTTGGAGCGGAACAGATAGACGATCACCAGTCCCTTGAGGCACTCCTCAACGAGCGGCGCGACATAACGGGAGTAGGGACGCAACTCCAGCCCCATCGCTCCGATCAGCCATGTGTTGATATACATGGCCACCCACGCGGTCAGGCCGCCGACAACGATCACCGCCAGAACGGTTCTGAGACGAATCAGCTTGTAGCCGTCCATCCACACCAGCGCAAACAGGAAGATCACGACCGGCATTAGCCCGACGGGGGCAGCCGCCAGCTGAGACGTCATGCTCAGAGGACTTTCAGAGAGATCATGAACTCGTCGCTGGCGCTTTCGCTACCCACGAAGCCCTTCGCATAGCCGACCGAGAGACTCATCGGATGCCGGTGCGCTATCGTGAAGCGGAAGTCGACCTGGAACCCAAGGTTGAAGTAGTTTTCACGGTATTTCCGATCGCCAAAATCGGTCAGCAGTGCTCCGGCGAACAGCGCAGGCCGGGCGGCGCTGAGAAAAACACTGGGCAAGCCGATGTTGTCGAAACGAATGGGGGGGAGGTTCCACTCGGCGACGGTTTTAAAGAAGTCCTGGGCGTTCAGTTCGTCAATATCGAAGCCCGGAAAGCTGAAGTACTCGCGATATCGCTTCACCTCCTTGTCATCGACATAATTGTTGCCGAAGGCACCGAAATACCAGTTTCCGAGAGGGTTATCGCGGGCGCCGCCGGAAATGCCCGCCGCATTGTAAAACCAGAGTGATGAATGCTTGATCGGCAAGGCGAAACCGAAGTCGAACCCGGCCTGTAATTTCGGTACGACCTCACCGGCGGCGTGATCTGCATATCCCGTCAGGTTCCAGATGACGCCTTTTTCATGGTCCACCGCCCCCAGGGAGTTCTTGGTGTACTTGTACAGGAGCCCGGCGCGGGCTGAAAGCAACCTCGAAAACACCGCACTGACATTCTGGTTTCCGGGCAAAGTGTCGAGACCGGTGTAATACGATACGTCGAAGTCCACGTCCATCTGCCGTGGTCCGTCGAGTATCACCGGATACTTGTAGCCGGCGATGTAAGCGTCGCCCTTGCGTGCCCGCTCTGTCGGACCGAACAAGTCATAGAAATCGGCGTCGTTGTGCCAGTATCGAAAGCGCCAGAACAGCGCCCGGTACTCGACGTCGGCGTGCAATCGTTCCCCACCGCGGACTGAATCGTTATCCGTATTCAGACTGTACGAGACATCGGCGCTCAGGGTCTTGAAGGTCATTGGATCCTGCAATAACACGCTCCAGCCCAGCGCGTATGTGTTCCGGTAACCCTCGATAATCGGGTAACCAGAGGAATACCCCAGTTCCCGGTCCGGGTGATATTCACCCTTGCGTGGATGCAGCGATTCGAGGTCGACCTTGGCGGGAGAGCCAACGGCCCACTGAGTGACTATCGGGTATTTCTTCACGATTTCGTTGCCCAGGAAGGTAATCGCCATCAGGTCTTCCTGCGGCACGGGATCGATGCGATCCGGCACAAATCCCTGGCCGGTGTATTCGAAGGCAATGAGGGAGCCATCCTTCATCGGCACGGGAAGGAAAAAGCCGGTCTCCGCGTTTGTCACCGCCTGGATGTCACCGTTCGCGACCTCGTAACGGAAGATATTGGACACGCCCGTATAGTACGAACTTCCGAACAGGTACCTGCCATCTGGCGAGAACACGAAGTTCTCGGGGACGGCACGGCCGAAGTCGAACTGGGATACGACATCGTACTGGCCTTTGAGCAGATCTTCCGTGCGGAAAATGCGCAGATACTGGGTACCGTCCACCTCTTCCATGGTTGCGGACAACAGCAGCCCGTCCGGAGAGATGTCGAGGTCGGAGAGCACCTGGCCGTAGGGCAATGTGAGCAGAGTCTCCCACTGCTGGTATGGTGGCTTGAGACGGACCAGCATGACCCAACCATTCTGGTTCCGGATCCCCCAGAGGGTGCTATCCGCGCGGTTGAAAACAAGATCGCCGATGCGGGCATCCTTGATCAGCACCTGGGACTTTCCACCATCGGCTCCAATCGTCACCAGATCCCGCCATTTGAGGTTGTCGGAAGTGTAGAACAGCACGCGCTGCTCCGGATCGAAAGCCAGAGATGTCACCTTGTACTTCATCGGAGCCTTGATGTCCGCGAGCCGACGAGGCGACCCATCGGCGAGTGAAATCGCGCCGAGATACGCCACGACCCCCGGATAATAGAAGCCCGCAATCAACGATTGGGTCTTGTCATCTACAAACGCCCGCGAAACGGAGCCCAACGCACTCTTTGTCAACGGCTGCTTGGCCGTGGGCGGAACCTGTCGAATCGCTGCCAGGTTCTTTTGCTGGAACTGTTTTTCGAAGGCGATCCAGTCGTCCCATGCAGCTTCCAGGGGCTTGCCGAATACCTTGGCGAACTGCTTTGCGTAATACCTTTCGCTACCCTCACCGCGCTTGATCCACTCGATAACGGACTGTGGTGAATACGTGTAGGCGAGGTAACTCATGAAGCGCGTGCCGTAAAAATAGGCATTGGTCTCCGTCTGGAAATCCGTCGCCGTGCCCTCCGCGACGAGCCCCAGGTTACTGTAGAAAGGGGCGTTGTCACGAACCAGACTGCGGAACTTCATTTCGTCGTAGGCCCCCTGAGCACGACCGACACCACCGGCCATCCACGTTTCCATGAAAACCGCGATACCCTCGAAATACCAGCGGGGCGCCACCATCCTGGGCACGGTCAGGTAATGATAGAGCAGTGTCTCGGGATGCTTACTCAGTGGGTAGGGTTTGCCACCGAAAAATCGGCGCCACTTGCGATCCTGTTCATTGGAAACATCCCCTGTAGCCACATGCACCATCTCGTGATTCATCAACATGAAGATGCGTTCGACTGCTGGAAAAGTCTCGAAGGTGTGGTTCAGGGGTGCGACGTCCACCCACATCAGGTTCGATGGCGACGAGAGAGTTGCCGCGTTGCCGTAGTCGCTGAAATCCCGCAACATGATCGAGGTCTTCTCGTAGGGAGTCCAGTCGAAAATGCGGCGCTGAAACTGGAGCGAGTTCTCGTAGCTCCGCATCACGTGCGGCACGAGGTAGGTCGTCTGCGGATCGAAGTAAAGCAATCGCAAATCGTCCGTCTCCTGTTCGCTCATCCAGAACGAGCTGGCCTCCAGTCGAGCTGCGAACAAGAGAATGGATAGAAGAAAAAGGCTTCTTTTAATCATTGTGACCTTGCCTCGACGCCCCTACCGGATTTGCCACATACTATGCGAAACGCCAGTCCGCTGCACAGCACTTTGGCAACTTCGATTTCCCAAAAAAAATCGCCGGTCACTGACCGGCGATAACGTATCGGATTGCATGGTCGAAGCCGACGGCATGGCAAGCGTCAAGCACAAGGGGATCGAGACACCCTACCCTGACCTTGTTTGCCCTGGGGGCTCCGACCAGGCCGGAGCCCCTGGAATTACCCGACAGCCTGCTTACTAGTTGTGCCCATCATTAGCGGCATTGGCCGCACTGGCCGCGTTGGCCGCGTTGGCCGCGTTGGCCGCGTTGGCCGCATTGGCCGCATTGGCCGCATTGGCCGCATTGGCCGCATTGGCCGCATTGGCCGCATTGGCCGCATTGGCCGCATTGGCCGCATTGGCCGCATTGGCAGCTTTGGCCGCATTGGCCGCATTGGCCGCATTGGCCGCATTGGCCGCATTGGCCGCATTGGCCGCATTGGCCGCATTGGCTGCATTAGAAGCGTTGGCCGCGTTCGATGCGTTGGCCGCGTTCGATGCG
>JASFKQ010000076.1:0-15326 GCA_050118555.1 Lysobacterales bacterium | reverse complement strand
GCTGCGCCACCGCGGCCCTGATTGGAGCGGAATCTATTCCGCGGACAAGGCCGTGCTCGCGCACGAGCGCCTGTCCATCGTGGACGTGAACACCGGCGCCCAGCCGATTCTGAGCGAAAACGGCCGCCAGGCGCTGGCGGTGAACGGTGAAATCTACAACCACCAGGATATCCGCGATCGCTTCGAAGGCCACTACACGTTCCGCACGCACTCGGACTGCGAGGTGATCCTGCCGCTGTACCTGGAAAAGGGACCGGAGTTCCTGGAGGAACTCAGCGGCATGTACGCGTTCTGCCTGTACGACGAAGAGAAGGACTTCTGGATGATGGCGCGCGATCCGATCGGCATCATCCCCCTGTATTACGGCCACGACGAGAACGGCCAGCTGTTCGTCGCCTCCGAGATGAAGGCGCTGATGGACGTGTGCAACCAGGTCCACGAATTTCCGCCTGGCCATTACTGGTGCGGCGGACAGGTCTTGCCACAACGCTGGTACCGGCGCCCCTGGGAGTCCTTCGAAGCCGTGGAGAGCGCCGTCACTGACCGGGCCAGACTTCGCGATGCGCTCGAGCGCTCGGTCATCAGCCACCTGATGACGGACGTGCCTTACGGCGTGCTGCTTTCCGGTGGTCTCGACTCCTCGATCACCGCTGCACTCGCCGCCAAGCACTCGACCATGCGGGTCGAAGACCATGAAACGTCGCCTGCCTGGTGGCCGAGGCTGCATTCCTTCGCGATCGGCCTGGAGGGTTCGCCGGACCTGGAGGCCGCGCAGCATGCCGCCGACCACATCGGCACCGTGCATCACGGTTTCACCTTCACCCTGCAGGAGGGTCTGGACGCGCTTGAAGAAGTGATTTACCACCTCGAGACCTATGATGTCACCACGATCCGGGCGGCGACGCCCATGTTCCTGATGGCGCGCAAGATCCGCGCCATGGGTATCAAGATGGTGTTGTCGGGCGAGGGCGCGGACGAGATTTTCGGTGGATACCTGTATTTCCACAAGGCGCCGGACCCACGGGCTTTCCACGAAGAAACCGTGCGCAAGTTATCCCGCCTGCACAGTTACGATTGCCTGCGCGCCAACAAGGCCATGGCGGCCTGGGGCGTGGAGGCGCGTGTGCCGTTCCTGGACAAGGAATTCCTCGACGTCGCCATGAACATCAACCCCGCCGACAAGATGATCGGGCCCGGGCGCATCGAGAAACAGATTCTGCGCGAGGCTTTCGAGGACATGCTGCCGGAGTCCATCGCGTGGCGCCAGAAGGAACAGTTTTCCGACGGCGTCGGTTACGGATGGATCGATGCGGTCAAGGACTTTGCCGCCGAGCGTGTCAGCGATGCGGACATGGCGCGCGCGGCCGGACGTTTCCCCTTCAACACGCCGGCATCCAAGGAGGGTTACTGGTTTCGCAGCGTTTTCGAGCGGCATTTCCCGCTGGCATCGGCCGCGCAGACCGTTCCCGGGGGCCCGACCGTCGCCTGCAGCACGCCCGAAGCCGTCCTGTGGGACAAGTCTCTGCAGGAGATGAACGATCCCTCGGGCCGGGCGATGCGCAACGTGCATCGCGACGCCTACTGACCGGAGCGATCTGACGTGAGCGAAACGAACATCCTGGTTCAGAAATTCGGCGGCACCTCGCTGGCGGACATCGTCGGCTTCGAGGCCAGTGCGGATGTGATCGGCCAGTACGCGAAGGACCAGCAGGTCATTGTGGTGCTGTCGGCCGTCAAGGGCGTGACGGACCTGTTGCTGGCGGCGATCGATACGGCCGTCGAGGGCGGCGACGGAGCCGTCCATCTGGCCGCGGCCATCGGGCGCGAACGCGCGGTGATCGAGGAACTGGCGAAGCAGGGAATCGCCGCACCGCTGGGCAGCGAATTCCTGGACGAGCAGCAGGAGGTCCTCGGTCGCCGGGTCGAAGGCATCCGCCTGCTGGGCCAATGCCCGGACGAGACCCGCGCCCGGATTCTCGCCAGCGGCGAAGGCTTCAGCAGCCGGCTGATGGTGGATCTGCTGCACCATCGTGGGTACCGCACCCAGTGGTCGGACACCGACGTGTTGCCGCCGGCCAACGAGGACTGGCTGGATTCGCTGATCGACATCGAGACCGCCGCCCCGCTGATCCGCGAGCGGCTGGAACCGGACACCCAGGTGATGGTGCTGCCCGGTTTCTACGGCCGCAACGCCAGGGGTGAGATTCAGCTGCTGGGGCGTAACGGAACGGATTACTCGGCCGCCGCCATCGCGGCCGCGATCGGCGCCCGGTTGTGCCAGATCTGGAAGGACGTGGACGGCTTCTTCACCGCCGATCCGCGCATCGTCCGCAACGCGAGCTGCCTGGAGGAAGTCAGCTACGACGAAGCCATGGAGCTGACCTACTTTGGCGCCAAGGTGATCTCGGCCAAGGCGTTGGCGCCGCTGGCGGCGAACAACATCCCTTGCGAGGTGCGCAACACCTATGACCCGTCCAAGCCCGGCACGCTGGTGCACGCGGAGGCGAAGCGGGCGCTGGTGGTGAGGGGCATTTCGCACCTGAGCAATGTCTCGTCGATCACGCTGCAGGGTGGCGGCCTGCGCGGTCGCGTCGGCATCGCGCGCCGGGTGATGGACGCGCTGGCCAGCGAGTCGATTTCAATCCTGCTGATCGTGCAGTCCTCGTCCGAGTACAGCATCACGCTATGCGTCCGGATGGTGGACGAGAAGAAGGCGCGCCGGGCGTTGGACGAAGAATTCCACTTTGAGCGTTTGCACGGGCTGATTGAGGAGATCGGCGTACAGAGCGACCGCGCCGTGGTGTCGCTGGTCGGCGAGGGTATGAAGCACAACCGCGGCATCGCGGCGCGGTTCCTGACGGCCATTTCCTCCGCGGGCGTCAACGTGGAGGTCATCGCGCAGGGGTCCACCGAGTGCGCGATCGCAGTAGTGGTGCGGGGCGCGGACGCGCAGTCCGCCACCCGGGCCACGCACACGGCGTTCTTCAGCCATTCCAGCCACATCGATGTGATCCTGCTCGGCTGCGGCAATGTGGGCGCCGAGCTACTGGACCAGTTCCAGCGCCAGGCGGAAACCCTCATCGAGCACCACGTCGACCTGCGCGTGCGTGCGATCGCCAACAGCGAGAAGCTGCTGGTCGCGGACGACAAGGTCGACCTTTCGCATTGGCGCGAGAGCCTGAAGACGCACGGCGTGGCCTTCACCGTGGAAGACGTGATCGCCATACGCGCCCAACTCGGGCTGCTCAGCCCCACCATCGTGGATTGCACCACGGATGAGAGTCTGGCCGCTGAATACGTCCGCTTTCTGGACGCCGGCTTCAACATCGTGGCGGCGAACAAGAAGGCCAATACCGCTGACTACGCCTATTACCGCGCGATGAGGGAGGCGGAGAGGCGCAACTTTCGGAAGTTCCTGTATGAGACCAACGTCGCCGCGGGCCTGCCGTTCATCGACACCGTGCAGGGCCTGATCCGCTCCGGGGACGAACTGAGGACCTTCGAGGGAATCCTGTCGGGCTCGCTGTCGATGATATTCGGTTTGCTGGAAGACGGCGTACCGCTCTCGCAGGCCGTGGCGCGGGCCATGGAGCTCGGCTACACGGAGCCCGACCCGCGCGACGACCTGTCCGGCATGGACGTGGCCCGCAAATTGCTGATCATTGCGCGCGAGGTCGGCCGGCAACTGGAGCTGGACGACATCGACGTGGAGCCGGTGGTGCCGCCGGACGTGGTGGCCGACGTCGACCGGTCCGGGTTGATCGGCGCGCTCGAAACCCTGGACAGCGACTTCACGGCGCGCATCGAGGCCGCCCGCAGCGAGGGCAAGGTGCTGCGCTACGTCGGCCGCATCGAGAACGGCAGCTGCCGCGTTTCCATCGAGGCCGTTCCTTTGGACAAACCCCTGGGTGCGATCCGCGACGGCGAGAACGCATTGGTGCTGCATACCCACTATTACCAGCCGATCCCGATGGTCTTGCGCGGCTATGGCGCCGGCGCCGCCGTAACCGCCGCCGGCGCATTCGGAGATCTCCTGAGAACGGTCTGGCGGCCGTTGGATAACTGATGCCCTGGCGCATGGGAAAACCCAGGGGGCGCTCGCTCACCGTGTACGCACCGGCGTCGGTGGGCAACGTTTCCGTTGGTTTCGACGCGCTCGGCCTGGCGCTGGCCCCGATCGACGGTACGTTGCTGGGCGACCTGGTGCAGGTTGCCCCGATACCCGAGAAGGTTTCCGACCCGGATTGGAGTCTGCAGGTGGATGGTCCGTTCGCCGCGGAACTGCCGCGCGACGCCGAAGAGAACATCGTGATGGCCTGCTGCCGCCTGTTCCAGGATGCAGCCGCCGAGCGTGGCGTCGAGATCCGGCCGCTGCGCGTGCGGTTGAGCAAACGCCTGCCCATCGGCAGCGGCCTCGGATCCAGCGCCAGTTCCATCGTGGCAGCGCTCGAAGCGCTGAATCGCTGGCACGACAACCTGTTCAGCACGCAGGGCATTTTCCAGCTGATGGCCAAGATGGAAGGCCAGATCAGCGGCGAGATCCACCTGGACAACGTGGCGCCCTGCCTGTTCGGCGGCTTGCGCCTGTGCCCGCCCGGAGGTTCGCACGAGTACGCCTTGCCCTGGCCCGGCGCCTGGCGCGCCGTCGTCTGCTGGCCAGGTACCAAGCTGGTCACGCGGGAAGCGCGTGCGGTGCTCCCGGATGCCGTCCCACGCAAGATCGCGGTCCGCCACGGCGCCCAGTTCGCCCAGTTCGTGCACGCGCTGCACACCGGCAAAACCCGCCTCGCCGCCGAGAGCATCATCGACCACATTGCCGAACCTTACCGCCGAACGCTGCTGCCGGGCTTTGACGAAGCCCGGGGCGCACTGCGCGACCTCGGGGCGCTGGCCGTGGGCATTTCCGGCTCGGGTCCAACTGTCTTCGCACTGGTGGACGACTACGAGGTCGCCCGCAAGACGCGCGACTGGCTGGAAGGCAACTATCGCAAGAACGAGCGGGGCTTCACGCATGTCTGCCGCGCCGACCTTGGCGGCGCCCGTTCGATAGATTGAGAGTCGCGAGATGAGACTGATCAACATCAAGCATCCTTCCGAGCAGGCCACCTTCCGCGAAGCCGTTCTGAGAGGGCTGGGGCGGGATCAGGGTCTGTACTTTCCGGCGAAGTTCAAAAAGCTAAGGGATGTACCGGCACTGTTGCAGGAGGACTTCGTGACCCGCAGTGTGGCAGTGCTGGACCACCTGCTGCAGGGTGAGGTGGATGAGGCGACCCTCGGCCACATGGTGCACAAAGCATTCGATTTCCCGGTGGAGGCGCCGGCGGTCAGTGCCCGGGTACGCGCGCTGGAACTCTTCCACGGTCCGTCGCTGGCCTTCAAGGACTTCGGCGCCCGCTTCATGGCGCGTTGCCTGGCGGAGTTCCACGATGGAGGTCCCATGACCATCCTCACCGCCACCTCCGGCGACACCGGGGCCGCGGTCGCCCACGCCTACCATGGACAGCCTGGAGTCGACGTCGTCATCCTCTATCCCAAGGGGCGCATTTCGCCGCTGCAGGAAAAGCTTTTCTGCACGCTGGGCGACAACATTCGAACCGTGGCGGTAAACGCGGACTTCGACACCTGCCAGCAGATGCTCAAGCAGTCCTTCGAAGACGAGGAACTGAAGCAGGAGCTGGGCCTGAACTCGGCCAATTCGATCAACATCGCACGCCTGCTCGCGCAGGTCTGTTACTACTTCGAGGGCGCCGCCGCCGTCACCGACCTGTCGCGCACCGTGTTCAGCGTGCCCAGCGGCAATTTCGGCAATGTCACCGCCGGCCTGGTCGCCCGTGCCATCGGGCTGGACTACAAGCGCATCATCGCCGCCACCAACGTAAACGACACCGTGCCGCGCTTCCTGGCCTCCGGTACCTGGGATCCCAACCCGACGGTGGAAACCATCACCAACGCCATGGATATCTCCTTGCCGAACAACTTTCCGCGAGTGCTGGAACTCGGCAAGCGGCACGGCCTGGCGCTGGAGCGCCTGCTGAGTTCGACCGCCCTGAGCGACGAGGAAACGCGCGAAGCCATGCGGGCACTGCACAAGCGCGGCTACGTGGCGGATCCGCACTCGGCACTGGCCTGGATGGCGCTGGACCGCTCGCTGGAAGCGGACGAGGAAGGCGTTTTCCTTTGCACCGCCCATCCCGCGAAATTCCTGGAAACCCTCGAAGAAACCCTTGGCATCGAGCTGCCCCTGCCCGAAGAGCTGGAAGCGGTACGGAACCTGGAAGTCCTCTCGAAAACCATCCCGGGGGATTTCGACGAACTGCGCCGGCTGTTGCTGGGCCACTGAATCCTGCGCCAGGCCCGATCCCCCGGATAAGCCCGGGTCCACCGGTGGCGGCGCAATGAGGCGTTCCGGGGAGCAGGCTTGTCATCGGAAACTTCATGTGGCATTTTCGGCTCTTCCACAGTGCGGGCCCCAAGCAGTCACCGATGCCCGTTTAACTCTGGCTCTTGCCGGTACTCCCACTGAGCGTCATGTTGACCCGGGTTTACGACAATACTCACACCATTTCCGCCGTGGCCATATTCCATCCCCCCGGCATTTGTCGCACGAACTGTTCCGGGTTGTCCCGACTGAAGCCAGTCCCGGCTTATCGGGCCTTGTGAGTTTGACGGACCTGTGAAAGAAGATCCGATCTCAATTGGCTTGGCGGTCAAAGCCATTGTCGTCTGGTCTGCGATACTGGTTCTCGCAGTGGCCAATGGCTTTCTCAGAGAACAGGTACTCATTCCAGGCCTCGGGACGGCGCCGGGAACGGTCCTGAGCGGCGTCATACTCAGCGGCCTGGTTCTTGCGGTCGCCTATGTTTTTCTGCCTTGGTTGGGAGCGCGAAGCCCGGCTCAATTGGTGTTCGTCGGAGCGGGCTGGCTCGTATTGACGTTAATCTTCGAGTTTTCGTTCGGCTTGTCGCGCGGCAAGACACTCCTCGAACTTCTCGAGGCTTACGCGTTCAAGGGGGGCAACATCTGGCCGGTGGTGCTGTTGACCACGGCCGTGTCGCCCTGGCTGGCGGCAAAGATCAGGGGTTGGGTGCAGACACACGCGGGAGGATGAATGTTCAATATATCCAGTATTTACCCTAAACAAGAAGGTTATGAATTCGATTTCGACTATTACCTGAACCGGCATATGCCCCGGTCGATAGCGCTTCTTTCAGCAGCCAAAGGCTTCAAAGGGGTGTCCGTCGAGCGCGGTATCGAAATCGATGAGCCCAGGCTCGAATCGTCATATGTGGCAATGTGCCACTACTATTTCGAATCCTTGGAGGATTTCATGGCGGCCTTTGGCCCACATGCCGAGGAGTTGCAGGGTGACATTGTGAACTACACGAATATCCAACCGATAATCCAGATAAATGAAGTTCTCATTTCTGAACAATGCGCCTGACCATGCAAAATCAGCCGAGGCAAAGAAGAACCCGGCTGATACACAGCGCCAGGCAACCGCTGTGACCATGCGGTCGCTTTCCTTCTGGCTGGTCGACGTCTTCGCACGCGAACCCATGTCCGGCAATGGCTTGAGTGTGTTTTTGCTCGACCAGAAGTTGCCCGCAAACGCCATGCAGCGCATCACCCGGGAGATGCGTCAGTTCGAGACCATCTTTCTGCATCGCATCAACCAGTCATCGCGTTTTGAGGCCCGGATTTTCACCATGGAAGAGGAGCTTCCTTTCGCCGGGCACCCGGTCATCGGTGCGGCAGCACTGTTGCACTCCCGGTTTTACTCGAATGAAGAGGTGGCAAAATTTGAATTCGTCATGCGGGACCGGGCCGTCGAGGCGGTGAGTCGCCGCCAGGATGCGGTCCATGTTGCTGAAATGGATCAGGGTATTGCGTCCTTCGAGCCACCGATTCCTGAGGGAAAAAATGAGATTTTCTCAAGAGCACTGAATCTTTCGATTGCAGACCTGGAACCCGATCTTCCGCTACAGGTTGTTTCAACCGGACTGCCCTACCTGATCGTGCCGATCAGATCCGGCCTCGGGCACTCCAGGATTATCGCTCCGGACTTCGAGGCATTGCTTGCGACTGTAGGCGCCAAATTTGTGTATGTGTTCCAAACGGATCGTCTTGAAGGGCGCACCTGGGATAACGATGGTCGCGTCGAGGATATCGCGACCGGTAGTGCGGCAGGGCCTGCAGCGGCGTACCTGGTCAGGCACGGGCGCGCAGCCAGCGGAGAGAACATTGTGCTGGCGCAAGGGCGGTTTCAAAATCGGCCAAGCGAACTCCACGCCACGATTCAGGGGGACTCCGAATTGCGTGTAACAGTCAAGGGCCAGGTCTGTCAGGTTGGAAATGGGGCACTCAGCCTGCCCGACATATCATTGCGGCCGGATGCCAGCGAAGCAGCCTTCGCTGAAACGGGTGTCCGTTCGCGGGAACAGATATGACTCGCTAGTGGACAGTTGTCGGCGTCCTTGAAAAAGACGGCACCGTCATGCTTTGCCTCCATCGCTGCGGAGACCACGAACATCCTCCGCCGCCCATTCAAATGAAGCGCTTGAGAACCATGAATTTACGCTCAGAAGCAGAACGTCTCGAAAAATACTGGACCCCGCGCGTGGTCGGCCGGATAAACGACCAGTTCGTGAAGGTCGCGAAGCTCCAAGGGGAACTCGCCTGGCACAAACACGAGAACGAAGACGAGATGTTCCTGGTCCTGAAGGGCCGGCTACGGATCGAGTACGAAGGCAAGGCGCCGGTGCATTTGTCCGAAGGCGAGTTCCACATCGTTCCCAGGGGAGCGATGCATAACCCTGTCTGCGAAGAGGAGTGCCTGGTCGCACTCATCGAACCCGCGACCACGAAGCACACGGGAGATCTGGTCATGGACAAAACGGTGCCGATCGAGGACCAGTTGAAGGGGGTGCGATGAGGCAGAATGTCAAGCAACTGGATATCGGAATCGGGCGCCACCACCTGGTTGTCCAACGCCGCTATGAGGCTGTTGGCGCCTTGAACGATCTTCTGATCGCTGTCTGGTTTCTGGTGGGGAGCTTTTTCTTCCTGAACAACTCTCTCGTGGAAAGCGGAACCTGGCTATTTGTCGTGGGAAGCAGCCAATTGTTGATTAAGCCTCTGATAAAGCTGACAGGATTGATTCATCTGGGCCGTATCCATCGCCAGTTTGTCGAGGATAGCGTGCGGGAGAACTAACGACTACTCGACCACGAACGCTTTCGATTTTGCCAGCGTGGCGGCGCCGTCATCTTCGATCAGGCGCGCCACGTAGCGGCCCGGCGCCAACGGCCAGACGCCGCTCGACGTGGTCTTGTCCAGGGTCAGGCTGCCATCCGGAAGCGCGTCTACGTAGGCCCACGCGACGGCGCTTTCGTAGCCCGGTTCCACGTTCTCGGGATAGATGCCAATGTAGTCGTTGCGGTTGCCCGGGGCGTTGCTCCACTGAAGCGGGATAGGCTGGTCGGCCTTGAAATGCTCCGCCTGGACTTCGAGCGCCGGTACGGCGTCAAGGGCCTGGACCCAGAACTCGCGATTCATCGGCGCGACTGCGCCCGCAGCTTCCAGCGTCGCCCGGTAATGGCCTGGCCCCAGTTCCGTGGTCTCGAACGTCTGGTTGCCGTCGCCGTTCACTTCAATCGACGTGATCGGCTGACCGAAGCCGGCCCGCCAGAGCGACAGCTTGCGTTGCTCGTCCTTACCGAGGTGATAACGGACGATGACGTCCTGCCCCACGCGATAGACCCGCCGCGCCGTTGTGACCAGGTCCGGCAGCGCTACGGGTTCCACCCGGAAAAGCGAAACCACCGCCCGGTGGTCGCTGGGCCAGGGTGAGAGCCCGATGCTGACGCCGGGACCGCCCTTCTCGCCCACGACCTCGCTCGAAAGGGCTTTCGCCGGGCCGGCAAACCAGACGAAATCGATGCGGTCCTGCGGGTCGTTTTCGCCCGGTGCGTAGAAATCCAGCGGCGGCCGTCCGGACCACCATGTCAGGCCGGGGTCCTTGACGGGATCGGGGTGCACGGCCCTAAACGAGTCCTTGAAACCGAGCCGTTCCATCGCTCTGCTGACGGGCCATGGCACCGGGTATTTGAGAAACGGGCGCTTGCCGACGGTTTCGGGGGTCCAGTCGCGGTGCGAGGGTGCGTTGAAGTCTCCGGTCAGGAACAATGGCACGTCGCTCTGGATCAATGGCAGCAGGGCCCGGGCATACACGCCGATCATCGGCAGGCGCGTCGCGCGTTCCATGGTGATGACGTCTTCCAGTCCCACCCCGTCACGTACCTGGTAGGGGCCATAAGGATCCGAGGGCAGGTGCACATTGGCCATGGCCACGCCGTTGCCGGGTTCTGTTTCCACCCAAACGTACTTGCCGTCCGCACCCGGCGGCTCGATCACCGGGAATCTCGAGATCACGTAGTTACGACGGTCGTAGTGCCAACCCAGTTCGTCGGCCAACTGGGCGAGATTACCCTCCGCTTCCTGTATTCCCACGATGTCGGCCTTTGCATCGCGGATGGCCTGTTTGACGTTATCCCAGCTGACGTGGTGGCCGCCGTATTCGATGTTGAAGGTCATCACGCGGAGGTCGTCCGCGTGCGCCGCGGGGGCAGCCAGCATCGAGATGAATATCCACTTCCGGAAAACGCGTCGGATCATCGGCTTGTTTCCTCTTGCGGCGGAAAGCCGCGGGCAGGCTAGAATGTGGCTAGCCTATCAGGAGACTTACTCATGTACGACCTGCACTCGCGCCCGATGTTCCTGCCGATGCTGTTGCTCTTTTTCCTGGTGTCGGCGCTTAACGCCCCGCGGACACAGGCCGCCGAGCCGCCTTCCGAGGCGAGCTACCACCCGGTGATGCGAGAGGCCTGGATTGCCATGCCGGACGGCGTGCGACTGGCCGCGGACCTGTATTTTCCCGAGCCCGTGGATGAGGAGGAGGCCGGGAGTGGGGCTTTCCCGGTGCTGCTGGAATACCTTCCCTATCGCAAGACGGAGTCCCGCGCCCGCAATCTGGCGCTCTACAGCTACTTCGTCGAGCGCGGCTACGTGGTCGCCCGGGTCGACATCCGCGGCACCGGCAACAGCGAGGGCCGCCTCATCCCGTACGAGTATTCCGATATCGAACAGGAAGACGGCGAATCGGTCATCGCCTGGCTGGCGTCGCAGGAATGGTCGAACGGCAACGTCGGCATGTTCGGCATCTCCTGGGGCGGCTTCAACTCCATCCAGATGGCGGTGCGCAACCCGCCGGCGTTGAAGGCCATCATCGCGGTGCACGCCACCGAGGACCTGTACCAGGACGACGTGCACTACATGGACGGGATCATGCATGTGGATTCATGGGAGATGAGCCAGGATCTCGACAATGCCCGGCCGGGCGCGCCGGACTATGTGATCGACGAGGACTACTTCAGGAACCGCTTCGATACCGAGCCCTGGATGATGACTTACAAGCACCAGCAGCGCGACGGACCGTTCTGGGACCGAGCCTCGGCGCGCGACAAGTACGACCGCATCCGCGTTCCGTCCTTCCTGATCGGCGGCTGGTACGATGGTTATCGCGACACGCTCCCACGCGTGCTGGAACACGTGAAAGGCGCGCCGGTCAAGGCCATGATCGGCGCCTGGTCCCACGCCTGGCCAAATGAACCGTACCCGGAACCCGGCATGGAGTGGCGCCACGAGGCCGTGCGCTGGTTCGATTACTGGCTCAAGGGCCGGGACACGGGCATCCTGGACGAACCCCGCCTGGCCGTCTATGTGCGCGACTGGCATCCGCCGGGCCCGTACCTGGACTACGCGCCCGGACACTGGCGCTGGGAGGACGGCTGGCCGCCCACCGGCCAGGAACAGCGGGTGCTTTACCCGCAGCCGGACCACGACCTGTCAACACGCGAGCCCGAAGCGACGTCCCATCTGCTGCGGAACGTGCCGACCATCGGCATCGAGGGCGGAGGCCCCGTGATGTGGTGGGGCGACGTGGCCCATGACCAGCGCCCCACCGACGCCTTCAGCCTGGTCTATGACTCGGCGCCGCTGGACGGCGAACTGGAGATCCTGGGTCTGCCAAAGGTACAGATGAACGTGACAGCCGATGCGCCCAGGGCGAACTGGTACGTCCGGCTTTCCGACGTGGCGCCGGACGGCACGACGACCCTGATCACCGGGGCAGGCTTCAACGGGACCCACCGCCATTCGGCCCGGCAACCGGAGGACATCGTGCCCGGAAAGCCGTTCCCGCTGGATATCGAGATGCACTTCGCCTCGTGGGTGTTTCCGAAAGGTCACCGCATCCGGCTCTCGATCAGCAACGCGCAGTGGCCCATGTTCTGGCCCACGCCATACCCGGTGACTACCTCGCTGGTGATCGGAGGCGACGACGCAGCGCGCCTGGTCCTGCCCGTGATGCCGGAAGGGCGAAACCGGCCAGCGCCGGACTTCCTGCCGCCGGCGGAAAGCCCCTCGCTGGCCGGTTACGAGACGCTCGACGCCGGCACCAGTTCGGGCTATGGCGAGATTTCCTCGGTGGACCGCAATCCGCAAACCGGCGAAGTGGCCGTGCGGGCTACCAACACTGGCGGGACGGAGTATCCCTGGGGCACCGAGACCTACCACGAGACCATCCAGCACAGCACCTCCGACGCCCATCCGGAGAACGCCTCGCTGACCGGAACGCACCGCATGGAAGTGAAATTGCCCGGGCGGACCCTGACCTGGGAGGCCGAGCTGAGGTTCACGAGCGACCGCGAAAACTTTTACTACCATTACACGCGCCGCTTGCTGGAAAACGACGTGCTGCTGCGTGAGAAGGAGTGGAACGACACGATTCCGCGCGATTTCCAGTGACCCGGGCATGAACGGCGTCCCGCCGCGGCGGGGCGTGGGCAGCGCCGGCGCATCTGGACCGGCGCCGGCACTGCCGGTATCCTCGAATGGATACCCCTCCGCATCTCCGGAAGCACGATCATGAACGTTCTCAAACGACCCCTCCTTTTTTGTGGCGTCGCCGCGGCATTCTGGCTATTGGCGGCAGGCCCGGCGGCTGCCGATACGTCGCGGCACTTCGACTGGCTCACAGCCGGCAAGGTGTCGGGGTCCCTGGTGCTGCAGGTGAGGGACGACGGAACACGAGTCTCCGATTTCGAGTTCAATGACCGCGGCCGCGGACCCAAAATCCACGAGGAAGCACGGTCCGGTCCGGATGGCCTGCTGACCTCGCTGCGGATAACCGGCCACTCCTACATGGGCGCTCCCGCCGACGAAGCTTTCGGAATACAGGAAGGCAAGGCCACCTGGAAGAGCACGCTGGAGGCCGGCGAATCCGAGGAAGCTGCCTTTTATGTCGCCAACGACGGCACGCCCGAACAACTCGCCATGCTGGCGCGCGCCCTACTGTCCCGGCAAGACGGCCAGCTCAGCCTCCTTCCGGAAGGCAAGGCCTCCATCCACGAGGTGGCGAGCGTGGCGCTGGCCGAAGGGGCCGGCGAACGCACGGTGACCCTGTATGCCATCAGCGGCCTCGACCTCTCCCCGCAGTACCTCTGGCTGGACAAGGACGGCGAGTTATTCGCCCTGACCCTTGGCTGGATGGCCATGGCGCCGCAGGGTCAGGATGACGTGCTGCCCAAGCTGCAGGAGGTGCAGGATCAGGCCGAGCGGGACTACAACCGGCGCCTGTCGACCGAACTGACCAATGAACTGCCCGACAACTGGATACTGCGCAACGTATCGGTCCTGGATGCGGAAAAGGGGACGGTTACGCCCGACCGCATGGTCGTGGTCACGAATGGACGGATTGCCCGCATCGAGGAAGACGCCGACCCCGGGCTGCCGGCATACGGCGATCTCGAACCGCGAATCATCGACGGCCAGGGAATGATCCTGTCGCCGGGGCTCTGGGACATGCACACCCACCTTTCGTCCGAGCAGGGGCTGCTGCAGATCGCAGCCGGTGTGACCACCGTCAGGGACATGGGCAACGAGCCGGACCGGTTGGACGGCATCCGCGCCGCTTTCGACAGCGGCGAGGTCATCGGCCCCCGTACCTTCGCGGCGGGCTTCATCGACAAAAAAGGACCCTATGCGGCGCCCACGGGCCAGCTGGTCGACACGCTGGACGAGGCGCTGGCCATGGTGCGTCAGTATGCCGAGCAGGGTTATCCCCAGATCAAGCTCTACTCATCGATCGAACCCGAATGGGTGAAACCGATCGCCGAAGAGACCCATCGCCTGGGCATGCGGCTCTCCGGGCACATTCCATCGTTCATGACGGCCCGCCAGGCCGTGCTGGACGGTTACGACGAAATCCAGCACATCAACATGCTGTTCTTGAACTTCCTGGCCGGCCCGGAGGATGACACCCGCACACCGCTACGTTTCTCGCTGGTGGCCGAGAAGGCGGGCGACCTGGACCTGGACTCGAAACCGGTGACCGATTTCATCGCCCTGCTGAAGGACCGGGGCGTGGTGATCGATCCCACCGTGACCATCTTCGACAGCATGTTCCGGCACCGTTCCGGCGAGATCGACCCGTCCTACGCGATGATCGCGGACCACATGCCGCCGTCCGTCCGGCGGGGCATGCTGGCCGGCGAACTCGACATCAATGATGGAAACGCGGAGCGCTATGCCCGCTCGGCCGATGCGCTGCTGGCGATGATCGGCAAGTTGTACCGGGCCGGCGTGCATATCGTGGCGGGCACGGACTCGATGCCCGGCTTTACCCTGCACCGCGAGCTCGAGCTGTACCATCAGGCCGGCATCAGCAACGCTGACGTACTCCGCCTCGCGACCCAGGGTTCGGCCGAAGTCATGAAGGCGGCTAACGACACCGGCACGATCACGGTCGGCAAGCGGGCCGATTTCGTTCTGCTGGCGGAAAATCCGCTGGAAGACATCAGCGCCGTGCGCCGGCCGGTGGCCGTGTTCAAGGGTGACCGCTGGTATGATCCCGCGCAGCTTTACGAAGCGGTCGGTATCAGGCCGTTCACCAGGTAGCATCCGATGAGAAAAACAGCCGCATGGCTCGTCAGGCAGGCGCTGGAACAGATCGGTGTCCGCCACACGTTCGGCATCCCCGGCGTGCACAACATCGAGCTCTACGACGAGTTGAAAGAATCCGGGAGCATTCTCCCGGTGCTGGTGGCGCACGAGGGCGGCGGCGCCTTCATGGCGGACGGCTACAGCCGGGTCAGCGGCCGGCCCGGTGTGCTGGCGGTGGTGCCGGCGGCGGGGCTGACCCACGCGATGAGCGGCGTCGGCGAGGCCTTTCTCGACGGCATTCCGATGCTCGTGGTTTCCGGGGGCGT
>JASFKQ010000075.1:0-15670 GCA_050118555.1 Lysobacterales bacterium | reverse complement strand
AAGGGACAGAGTAAAGCCCCCTTCAAACATTAATTTACTCTGTCCCTTTACTCTGACCCCAAAACTGACCCCAAAACTGACTCTGACCCCAAAATTTTTTGTTCAGCCAGCGAGGCTCACGGAATCTCGATGTCTGAGTCATCGGCAAGGACTTCCACATCCAGAATGTGCCTGAGGAAAGGAATCGCATAGTCACTGATTGATTCCCGTTGCGCCCTGGTCAGGTCTTTCCAGCCTCTCACTTCACCTCGGCAATTCTCGCTGCCACAAAGGCACTTCTGCGAGAAATGTTCCACCTCGTATTCGTAGGCGCTGGTGTCGTGAGTGATTTGTTCACCCGCGGCTATATCCCTGCGCGCAATGAAATCGAAGGCCCCAAGCTCATTGAACACGTGCATGCAATTGGGATCACAGGAATGATTCACCAGGCACGCGGGACCCGCCATAACCACATGGACGCCGTGAATGGTGAAAGTGTGTTCTCCCCGTTTTTCAATGACCTTCTCGACCAGGCCTTTGATGACCAGATCACCCGGCTTGAAATGGCGGAGCGCAAAAACGCCTCTTCCCAATCGGCCACTGGACCTCACTTCTACGCCGTCAAATGTCATGCAATGCTCCCATAAATCATTCCTGGATGGACGTACCATAACGGCAGCGTAATCCCACCGCCATGCCTGGGCGACATCATGCGGCTATGCTCGGGGTGGCACGCCGGGTTGCGACGTGGTCCGCAACCGCCACGGACCGCGGCCGAGTCGGGTCCGCATGAGCAGCGGGCACGTATTCCAGGACATAACCAACTGACCATTGGATATAGAATGTCAGCTCACCCGAATTCACGCAGCCGCGGATCTGCGCGCAACGCTCCCAGCAGATGATCCGACACCGCGCGGATTCGCGCCACGCGCCGAAGATCCGGATGGCTGAGCATCCACAGTTCGCTGGTCAGGGCCGGCTCCATGGCGAACAGCCGCACGATGCCTTCGCGGTGCTGGTCCGCCGGCAGAACGCCCAGGCCCAACCCGGCGGCGATCAGCGCGGCTACGGTGTTAAGTTGGTTGGCAGTCGCAACGAACCGTTCGTTCGGATAGCTGCTGTGCAGCCATTCCAACGCCGGCAGCCGGCGCAGGGCCTCGTCGGCGCCGACGAGATCGTGCCCGGCAAGTTCTGGCATCGCGCGCGGCGTTCCGCACCGCTTCATATAGGACGGACTTCCGTAGACAAACCACGGCACCGCCAGGACATGCCGTCCCACCAGGTATTCCGGTGGTGCCGGCGTCGCACGCAGCGCGAGATCGGCTTGCCGGCGCGCCAGATCGTAATCGGTGTCGCTGACCGCAACTTCCACGCGTATGCCGGGATGGCTGATCCGCAACTCGGCCAGGGCCGGCGCCACGAAATGGGTGGCAAGGTTCGGTGCAGTCGTGATGCGCACGTCTCCGCCCAAGGCATGGTCCTGACCCAACACGGCGCGCTGCAGCGCATCGATCGAGTCCGCCGCCCGGCTGGCCTCCTCGCATACCGCCTCCCCGGCCGCCGTCAACAGATAACCCTCGCGTAAGCGGTCGAACAGCCGCACGCCCAATTGGCGTTCCAGCGCATTGATGCGTCGGAACACCGTGGAGTGGTTCACCCCCAGGGACGCTGCGGCGCCGGAGAGGCTGCCAGAATGTGCCACGGCGAGAAAGTAACGCAGGTGGTCCCAGTCCATACTTGCATTTGTGCAAATTGAATTTGCCTATTTTGCTAATTGTGTTGCGGATGTGCAAGAACTAATGTGAAGCACATCAGGAAAGCCGGCTTGCGTCGAAGCCCCTGTACCCAGAATCGGCGGGATGGCGACGCACACTCCGCCCAACGGAAGGAGATGGATCATGACGGAATCATTGCTCAATCTGGAACGATCGGAAGCCCCGGCGGCTCACGACAATCGGTGGTTTGCTTTGGGGGCAACGCCGACAGACAGCGCCGCCGCCGGCGATATCGGTGCGCTGGTCTTGCGCGTTGCGCTCGGCCTGGTCTTCCTCGCACACAGCGTCTGGCTGAAACTGGTGGTTTTTACACTGCCTGGCACGGCCGAATTTTTCGCTTCGATCGGCTTGCCCGGCGGTCTTGCGTATCTCGTCTTCGCGGCCGAAACGGTCGGTGGCGTTGCGCTCATTTCGGGTTTCTACGCGCGTTTCGCCGCATTGGCGTTGCTGCCAATAGCGCTCGGCGCGTGCTGGGCACACCTGGGGTTTGGATGGCTGTTCACGAACTCTGGCGGCGGCTGGGAATATCCCGCCATGCTCGCGGTCGCTCTGGTGGTGCAGTTCTTCATCGGCGACGGTACGCTGGCCTGGCGGCGTTCACAGTTCCACGGAAGCCGGGGTTGAGCTTGCGCAGACGGGTTTCAGTTCTGGGGCGACAGCCCCGAACCAGGCGCAGGAATTCCACGTTTCAACCAAGTTTTGGGGTCAGAGCACATTTCGGGGTCAGAGCAAAAACCACTCAAACATTTATTTACCCTGTCCCTTTGCTCTGACCCCAAAACTACTGACTCCAAAACTTCGGTACGTCGTTTCTCTTGGCTCTTTGCATGGTTGGTGACCAGGACGCATTTTGCGCCTCGATATCGCGATCTGAGGGAAGTAATGGGTACGTAGTCGTATATGAATTCGATTAATTCGGTGATTTGGATTGCCGGTCGTTGAGTCGCTGGATTTCTTGGCTGTGCTACTTTTAGGTTGACAGGTATTCAATACGCAACCCATTCCGCGAAGACGCGCATGACCGAATACGAACTTCTTGACGCGATCAACAGCTCCCGCGCGAACGCGATTGCCGCCTCGATGGCTTTCGTAACCATTTCGTCTGCGTATGCGGTCGTAATACACCTGGTGGGAAGGAAGATCGCACGCTTCTTCATTTGGGCGTTTGCGCTCGGCTATTCGCTTTATGCAGTGTTGCCGATACTCGGTAATTTCACGTCAGTGAACGAGTCGGCTCTCCTCCGCGCGCAACTCGCCGCGCTGCGCGCAGGTTTGCCCTTGCCGGCTCAGGTACGCCCGGTCTACGTCAGTTCCTTGATTCTTCTGTACATCTGGCTGCTTTGCATGGTCTATACCGTGTATGTCAGGAGGAGCGATCGGTGGCGCGGGCATACTGCCAAATGAGTCCGGAACAGATCGAGGAATTCGTCAACGCATCAGAAATAGGGTAGGGTCGGGTCCGTTTCCTGTTATTTGGCGTGGGAAATGCCCGCAGTCCCCTGCCAATCTGCTCACGCAAAAAGAAACCCCGTCACGAGGGCGGGGTTTCGGAGATTTGGAGTCAGAGCAGAAGCCCACTCTTACCCCGGGTCTTGCCAGGGCAGGGCAGGCACAAAGAAAGGCGCCAGCGCGGTGGGGCCGCCCATGTAAATCTGACTTCGGTTTAGCTGTCCGGCGTGGAGCAGGCCACCGCCCCATCACCGGGTCCTGCATCAGGGACCGCATTTTTCTTAATGTATGCGACAGTGTCTATCCAGAATACATCATCGATCGATTCATCTTTGGTAAACCAACCGTAGCCATACGGAATCCCGAAGCCGGAAGTGCCCTGTTGGGGCGGCAATATCGAAACCAATTCGGCCTCGGAATCGACGGTTTCGAACATTTTTCGCATTTCCTTGCCGGTCGCTATCCTGGCGCCATCACCATATTGTTCTTTGCAGAAGAGCTGTCCGAGCGTATACAGCTGTTCCTGGATAACCGTGTGATCGGTGTCGGTATAACCGACAAAACTGTATGTTGACGGCGAATCCGTGACGTTTACCTTGATTGGCGTACTGTCGTCGACAACGACGGTCGGCATGTTCGACACGCTGACACTCGGCGTGTTTGTCACGGCAACATTTTGCGTGGCCGGAAAATTGAGGACTTCCACCTGCGTGGGGTTGTCAGTACCGCCTTTCGCCAAAGCTGAGCCGGAAAAGGCCAAGGCGGCACAATAGACCGCCAACATGGAACGCTGCAATTTCATGTGAAACTCCTTGCGGGCTATCTAACCCCCGCTTCTGGTCAATAGGGCTGAATAAGGCCAGAAAGCACCGTAAGCACGCTCTAGCCGTATTGAAATAATCGGAAGCCGGAGAAGAAGGGGGCCAACTTCGTTCATCAGCAGGCGGGGATTTGTCACGGCGGACAGGAAGAATTAAGCGTCTGCTTCCTGATTCCGACAAGGAATATCGGGGTCAGAGTAAAGGGACAGAGTAAATCCTCTGTCAGATATTGGTTTACTCTGTCCCTTTACTCTGACCCCAAAACTTCATGATTCGCCTTCAATCGTCATCAAACATGGCCTGACCATCGGCAAGATCGTATACCGTCACTTTCTCCCCCATCCTGACCATGCGTTTACCCAGTTCCGGAAAATCGGCGACCTCGTGTTCGCGGTGCTCACCGCCTGAAAGGTAGACGAGTTCTTCGTCGAAGGGATTAGCCAGGTTGTGGGCAACCGACGGTGCAGGAAAACCGACGAAATCACCCGGAGCCATTTCGCATTCGACACCATCAATCAGGGCGATACCGCGGCCAGACAAAATGTAGATCCATTCTTCCTCGCGGTGATGCAGATGGTACGCCAGCGACTCCTTGCCCGGCGCTACCCGCATCAGGCTGACCCCGCTTCGTTTCAGCCCGGCCTCCCGGCTCATGTGCGTGTAGGCGATTTCGGATGAACGGTTCCAGGGGTGGCTGAACGTGCTTTCCTTTTTCGCGATGTCTTTTGCCCGCAACAAATAGCGATAGTCTGGAGGCATGATTCCTCTCAAATTCAAAAGCGTCTCTTTCAAGTTAGCGCACGGGCGAGGTTGGTGGAAGGACGGGCAGCAATCAGGGGTTTGAGCTCCGTTCCTGTTTCAGCTGACTGTGCTTTGTCCAACTGTCCACTTGGCTTTCCAGAGCCGACGTGGCGCAGCGCCCGATGGCCACGAGGCCGAAGGAGTGGCGGATAGGAAGAATAAACCAGCTGTTGCCTGATTCCAGCACGAATTGCTGATCCGTGTTGGGCGAGCAATCCACGTGCCAGGCGTGTGAACTGGAAGCAGAATACCCGGCTGGCCGCCAACCGGGCGGGGAAAAGAGTCTGGAAAGCTCAAGGCGCAGTGAGCGGCCGCAAGAATCCCTTTACTCTGACCCCATAACTTCCCGGGCTAGAGGCCTGGCAACACCCAGCCCGTCCTGCGCCGGTATGCGGGCCATTCCGGGTAACGGGACAGGCTGGCCTCCTTGGTCACCATGTTGACGGCGAAAATCCCTCCCCACACCCAGGTCAGCACGAGCACCGGCAGCCAGTGCCAGACCATGAGGGCGAAGCTGCCGTAGATCATCATCTCGCCCAGGTAATTCGGATGACGCACATGGCGAAACATGCCGCCCGTGATGAGCCCGCTCCGCTCGCGAAGCGTGAAATGTTTCTGGGCGTCCGCCGCCATCATGATCGCCGTGCCCGAGACACAGAGGCTGATGCAGATCGCGAACCATGCGCCGTGCGGCAGAGGGTAATCCGGTCGCGAGACGCCAGAAATCAGTAACCAGCCGAAGACCCAGTACCAGCCCAGTACGCCGAGGAACGCGTTGATACCGCCACCGATGGTGATACGCGCCTGCCAGGCCGGGTCGGGAAACGCCATGTCCTTGATGAACCACGCCAGTCCGTAGCTGCCCTGCATGGCCAGATAGATCCAGGCCGCGGTCGAGGTGTTGTGGTAATGAATCATCAGGAGGCCGAGAAACGGGAATGTCCCGCATTTCTGGAAGTTGATCACCCACGCGAACTTCCAGGGCCGCGGACCCCCGCCGAAATCCTGTACCAGGTAGTCGGTGATCCGTTTCATACGCGAGGCCCAGCGCGGGGCCGACGTTACATCGCTCATCCGGTATCGTCCCTCCCCTGTCCCATCGGCGTCGCCCCAGAGGCGTAGCAGAATGTCGCGGTGGTAAATCACCTCCGCGGATAGGAAGAATAAAGTAGGCGGATAGGAAGAATAAAGGGAATATTGGGGTCAGAGTAAAGGGACAGAGTAAATCCCCTTACAAATATGAGTTTACTCTGTCCCTTTACTCTGACCCCAGAACTTCCCCGGCAGTCGCTTACCGTGTAGCGCTCCTTCAGGTAGCCGCGATTCGGCAACAGCGCAAAGCGCGGATCGATGACGTCGAAGCGCGCGTCGAACAGGGGCTGGTCAGTGACGGACCTGGATCGCTTGCCTCCGCGAACCCCAGGTGCCGGGCCGGGATTCGAATACTCCTGCAAGCGGAGCACCACAGCTTTGGCACGAGGCGGTGCCTTCATCGAAAACCAGATGCCAGGTTGACAACTCGTACCAGTCGCGCCCGATCAGCATGGTGCCGCATTGATGGCAGTAGGTGCTGGACCCCCGGAAATCGTGGACGTTACCGGTGTAAACGTGGCGCAGACCGTTGTTTCGCGCGATCGTGCGCGACCGCTGCAGGGTCGCGGTCGGTGTCACCGGCCGGTCGGTCATTTTCCAGTCGGGATGGAAGCGGGTGAAGTGAAGCGGTACGTCGGGTCCGAGGTGTTCGATGATCCACTGGGTCATCGCATCGATTTCGCCTTCGGAGTCATTCTCGCCCGGTATTAGCAGCGTGGTCAGCTCGAGCCAAACGCGGCCTTCGCGGTGCAGATAGTCGAGCGTGTCCAATACCGGCTGCAGATGCGCGCCGCAAAGCTTCCAGTAAAAGCGCTCGGTGAAGGCCTTCAGGTCGATGTTGGCGGCATCCATGTGCCGGAAGAATTCGACACGTGGTTCGGCCGTCAGGTAGCCGGCGGATACGGCTACCGTGCGGATTCCCTGCTCGTGGCAGGCCTGTGCGGTGTCCACGGCGTACTCGAGGAAGATGACTGGGTCGTTGTAGGTGAACGCCACGCTGCGGCTCCCGCTGGCCACGGCCGCGCGCGCAATTTCGGCCGGCGAGGCCTGCTCCTGCAGGCGGTCGAAGTCGCGTGACCTGGTCATGTCCCAGTTCTGGCAGAATTTGCAGGCCAGGTTGCACCCGGCCGTCCCGAAGGACAGTACCGGACTGCCCGGCAGGAAGTGGTTGAGCGGCTTCTTTTCGATCGGGTCGATACAGAATCCGCTGGATCGGCCGTAGGTCGTCAACAGGATTTGGCCACCCGACCGGGCACGGACAAAACAGAGCCCTCGCTGCCCGTCACGAAGCCTGCAAAAGCGCGGACACAGGTCACACTGCAGGCGCCCGTCCTCGAGACGGTGCCAATAACGCGCCGGTGTTCCCCCGATATGTTCGCCCGGCCTGGATCCCGTTGTGGATTGAGGCATATCAACACCAAGAGACTCAACGCCTACTCCCATGATAGGGGCGGGCCTATACTGTTCATGATGATCCGGATCAGGGAAGCGGCGGTTGCCGGGTCCTTCTACCCGGCCGAACCCGGCGCGTTGCGGGCGGCCGTGGCTGGCCTGCTCGACAGCGTGCCCGAAACGGTGGGGCCGGCCCCGCGGGCGCTGGTGGTGCCGCACGCCGGGTACGTCTACTCGGGGCCGGTAGCCGCAAGAGCTTACGCAAGGCTGCGCCCCTTTCAAAGGGATTTCCGACACGTCATCTTGTTGGGGCCGGCTCACTATGTCGCCTTCGACGGCCTGGCGCTGAGCACCTCCGACGCATTCCGTACGCCACTGGGTGAAGTGCCCCTGGATTCCGCGGCGATTGCCGGGCTGGAGCATCCCGCCGTGCGAAGCTGCGACGCGGCGCATCGCCCCGAGCACAGCCTGGAAGTGCAGTTGCCTTTTCTGCAGTGCGTGCTGGACTCGTTCGCCCTGACGCCGCTACTCGTGGGTCACGCTTCTTCGTCTGCCGTGGCCGAGATCATCGATTTGCTGTGGGAGGGCCCGGACACCCTGGTGGTGGTGAGCACCGACCTCAGCCATTACCTCGACTACGATGCGGCCCGCCGCCGCGACCGGGACACCTGTCTTGCCGTCGAGTCCATGAACAGCGGCCGGATTGGCCATACCGAAGCGTGCGGCGCCGCACCGCTGCGTGGCCTCCTGATTGCTGCGCACCGCCGCGGGCTGCGCGCGGTGACGCTTGATTTGCGGAACTCAGGCGATACGGCCGGCGGCAGGGATCGAGTGGTCGGTTACGGTTCCTGGATGTTTGTGGAGGACGAAACATGCGAGCAGGCCGCCTGATCCTGGCCGTCCTCAGCCTGGCCATCATGCCGGCCATCGGCTTGACCGCCCCGGACTTTACAGCGCAACGCAAGGCGCTGGTGGACGAGGTCAGGGCTTATGCGCGGCATGAGCCGCCGCCGGGCAGGGCGGGGATCTCCGAGCGCGTCCTCAAGGCCATGGGCGAGGTGCGGCGCCACGAGTTCGTCCCGCCCGAGTCTCGGCCGGAGGCCTACGCCAACCACCCCCTGCCGATCGGCCATGGCCAGACCATATCGCAACCCTACATCGTGGCACTCATGACCGATCTCCTGAATCCGGAGCCCGGCGACGTGGTCCTCGAGGTCGGCACGGGGTCGGGCTACCAGGCGGCGGTGCTCGCCAAGCTGGTCAACCACGTGTACAGCATCGAGATCATCGAACCCCTTGTCGAGCAGGGGGCGGCGCGTCTGGGACGGCTGGGATACGGCAACGTCACGACGAAACTGGGTGACGGCTACTACGGTTGGAAGGAACACGCGCCATTCGATGCCATCGTCGTCACGGCTGCGGCCAGCCATGTTCCGCCGCCGCTGATCGAGCAGTTGAAGCCCGGTGGCCGGATGGTCATCCCGGTCGGGGGCCGGTTCCTGGTTCAATACCTGTTGCTGGTGGAGAAGACCGAGGCCGGGGAAATCATCACGCGGCAGATCACGGCCGTGCGCTTCGTGCCGCTCACCGGTGAGCACTGAACAAAAAAAAGCTCTGACCCCAAAGATGCTGCTGCCGGCTGTCTTCATGATCTCGGCGGCGGCACTCGCGTACGAGATACTCTTGATGCGCATCCTCTCGATCGTGCAATGGCACCATTTCGCGTGGATGATCATCAGCCTCGCGCTGCTCGGATACGGCGCCAGCGGCAGCGCGATTGCGCTGGCCAGGAGGTGGCTGGAGCCCCGTTTTGAAACGGCATTCGCACTGTGCGCCCTATTGTTCAGTGTGACCATGGTCATCTGTCTTTGGCTGGCGCAGCGTGTTCCGTTCAACGCGCTGGAGATCATCTGGGAGCCCCGCCAACTGCTCTACCTGGCCGAACTGTATCTGCTGTTCATGGTGCCGTTCTTCTTTGCCGCGAACTGTGTCGGCCTGGCTTTCACGTGCCGCCGCGACTCGGTCGACCGCATCTACTTCTTCGATCTCCTGGGGGCCGGCATTGGGGCGGCCGCGCTGGTGGCGGCACTTTTTCTGTGGCAGCCGCAGAGAGTGGTGGTCGGCCTCGCCGCGCTGGCACTTGCGGCCTCGATGCTGGTCGGGCGGACCAGTGCGCCGCGAAGGGCGCTGGCCATAGTCCAGGGCGCCTGGCTCGTGTGCCTGCTGTATGGCGCGGCGGGCGATCGCATCGGCTTGCATGTTTCGGAATTCAAGGGGCTCAGCCAGGCGCTGGAGGTCGTTGGCGCCCGTAAGCTGGCGGAACGTTCGGGCCCCCTGGGTCTGTTGACGGTGGTGGAGAGCCCCCGGGTGCCATTTCGGCACGCACCGGGACTCAGTTTCAACACAAACCATCTGCCCCCGGATCAGCTTGCCGTGTTCACCGACGGCGACGGTATGAGTGTAATAACGTCATTCGACGGCGATCCGGCCGGCCTCGGTTACCTGGGCGACGTCACTGCGGCGCTGCCCTACCGTCTGCTCGATGGCCCCAGGGTGCTGGTCCTTGGGGCCGGTGCGGGCGCCGATGTGCTGTTGGCCCTATACAACGGATCCGCACAAATCGACGCCGTGGAGCTCAACCCACAGATGGTTGCCATGGTGCGAGAGGACTTTGGCGACTACGCCGGCCGATTGTACGATCTAAAACAGGTCTCCGTGCATCTGGCTGAAGCCCGGGGCTTCGTGGCGCGTGATTCAGGCAAATACGATCTGATACAGGTGGCGCTGCTGGATTCCTTCGCGGTCTCCGGCTCCGGGGTACAGTCGCTGGGCGAAAGTTACCTGTACACGGTCGAGGCCATGGAGCAGTACCTGGCGCGCCTGGAACCCGGCGGGCTGCTGGCGATCACACGATGGCTCAAGGTCCCGCCGCGGGACAGCCTGAAGTTGGCGGCCACGGTCATCGAGGCGCTGCGCAGGGCCGGTGTCGAGAATCCCGGCCGGCGTCTGGCGGCCATACGTAACTGGAACACGCTGACCTTGTTGGTAAAGAACGGGGAATTCGGCCCATCCGGGATTGCTGCGATGCGCGACTTCGCGCACCGGCGCTCCTTTGACATGGTCTGGTATCCCGGGATGCGCGAGGCGGAGGCCAACCGATTCAACCAGCTGGATCGGCCGTGGCTCCACCACGGCTTCCGTGCTCTGCTCGGGCCCGGGTGGCAAGCTTACCTGCACGACTACAAGTTCGATATTTCTCCGGCCACGGACCAGCAGCCCTATTTTTTCAATTTCTTCAAGTGGCGGGTTCTGCCCGAACTCTGGTCGATGCGGGCGAGCGGCGGCGGGCCTGTGGAATGGGGTTACCTCGTGTTGATCGGCACCCTGCTGCAGGCATTGCTTGCAGGCGCACTGCTGATCCTCTTGCCGTTGCTGGCCGGCCGGCGCCGCCGGCCGGCTGGAGCGGGTGGCCGCATGGGCGCCTATTTCTTTCTGCTAGGGTTGGCCTTCCTGTTCGTCGAGATGGCTTTCATACAGAAGTTCATCCTGTTCCTGTCGCATCCGCTGTATTCCGTCGCCGTCGTGCTGGCCGGCTTCCTGGTCTTCGCCGGCCTCGGCAGCATCTCGTCTGGCCGGATGGCCGCCCGACTTGGGCGGGGGCCAGCGTTCGTCGTGCAGGCGGCGGTGGCCGGCATCGCGGTAATCGTGTTGCTGTACCTGTTGGTTCTGCCGCCGCTCTTCGAGCGCCTGATCGGACTGCCCGATGCGGCCCGGGTGATCATCTCCCTCGGGCTGATAGCACCGCTGGCATACTGCATGGGAATGCCGTTTCCCCTGGGCCTGGGAAGGCTGGCTCAGCAGGCGCCGGAGTTCATTCCCTGGGCCTGGGGATTGAACGGCTTCGCTTCGGTGGTCAGCGCTCCGCTGGCCGTGCTGCTGGCCATCGAGTCAGGATTCGCCACCGTCCTCCTGGCTGCATTGTCGTTGTATCTTGCCGCGGCGCTGGTCTTCTTTCCACGAAGCGGCGCCGGTCCGCACCCGCTCGGCTAGCTCCGCGCCTGGAATATTGGGGTCAGAGTAAAGGGACAGAGTAAACTCAAAATTTGGGGTCAGAGAAAATTTGGGGTCAGAGTAAAGGGACAGAGTAAACTCATATTTGAAAAGGGGATTTACTCTGTCCCTTTACTCTGACCCCAGAATTTCCCGGAACTTCTGCCGCCGCACCGCGGCGGCTCGCGTTGCTCGTGCGCCGGCCCCACTGGAGAGCGGACGCGGTCGTCCCTATCTTAAGAGAGTGACCGATTACGCCAACGACTACCGCAACCCCAGCAAAAAGGATCAATGACATGTACGACTGCACCCGACACTACATCGACGGCGCGTGGGTCGAATCCGCGTCGAACGACATCCACGACATCGTCAACCCCGCCACCGAGCAGCCGATCGGCCGGGTAGTCTTCGGCAATGCCGAGGACGTGGACCGGGCGGTGCGGGCGGCACGCGAAGCCTTCGTCTCGTATTCGCAGTGGACAGTGGCTCAGCGTATCGAATTACTGGAGCGCATCGTCGACGGGCTGCGGCAGCGCAATGACGAAATCGCCCGAGCCATTTCCGACGAGATGGGCGCGCCGATGCAACTGGCCAGTACCGCGCAGGCTGAATCCGGTGTGGAGCACTTCGGCGCGGCCATCGAAGCCCTGCGTAACATGGCGCTCGAGGAGAAGTTCGGCAATGCCACGATCTACAAGGAGCCGATTGGCGTCTGCGGTCTGATCACGCCGTGGAACTGGCCGATGAACCAGACATCGTGCAAAGTCGCGCCGGCACTTGCAGCCGGTTGCACGATGGTGCTCAAACCCAGCGAAATCGCCCCGGTCGACGCGAACATTCTGGCCGAGGTGCTGGATGCCGCCGGCGTGCCCGCGGGCGTATTCAACCTGGTGCACGGCGACGGTCCCGGCGTCGGCGCGGCGCTGTCCGCTCACCCGGCCGTCGACATGATGTCGTTCACCGGATCGACCCGCGCCGGCGTACTGGTCGCCAAGGCCGCGGCGGACTCGGTCAAGCGCGTCGCGCAGGAACTCGGCGGCAAGTCGCCCAACATCATCCTCGAGGATGCGCCGCTCAAGGAAGCCGTCGAGGGCGGTGTCCGTGACATGATGTCGAACACCGGCCAGTCCTGCGATGCGCCGTCGCGCATGCTCGTGCCCCGCAGCCGCTACGACGAGGCGGTTGACATCGCCCGCGAAGTGGCCGAGAAGACCGTGGTCGGAGATCCGCGCGACGAACGCACCCAAATGGGTCCGCTGGTGAGCCGCACCCAGTTCGACAAGGTGCAGGCCCTGATCGAAAAGGGAATCGCGGAAGGGGCGCGGCTGGTCACTGGTGGGCCGGGTAAGCCGGCCGGCCACGAAACCGGCTGGTTCGTCAAGCCGACGGTGTTCGCCGACGTGCGCAACGACATGACCATCGCCCGCGAGGAAATCTTCGGGCCGGTACTGTGCATGATCCCCTACGACAGCGTGGACGAGGCGGTGGCGATTGCCAACGACACCGAGTATGGCCTGTCCAGCTGCGTCTACGCCGGTACGACCGAAGCGGCGCTGGCCGTCGCCAAACGGCTGCGCGCCGGCATGGTGCTGATCAACGGTGCGGAACTGAATGCGCAGGCTCCGTTCGGGGGTTACAAGCACTCCGGCAACGGTCGCGAGTGGGGTCCGTACGGCATCGAGGAGTACCTGGAAGTCAAGACCGTCGCGGGCGCCTGACCCGAGTGGGCGGCGCACGGGGCCCGATCGTTCGCGCCCCGCTGGGTGTATTCTCGCCCTGTGTGCCTGGAAATCCGCGTGATCTCGCGGTAGGGCTGGACATCGAAGTAGTCGAGGACCTGTTGGCAGTAAATGGGCCGATAGAGGGTTGGCCGGCCGGTGGGTCGATAATAATTGTCGGCGGCGCCGTTCTTCATCAGAACCTCCCGGCGGTTATCCTGCCGGAAAGCTCCAGTGCTTACCTGTCCACTTTAGAGGGGAAGCTTACGGTGATCCCGCGCTTCAATTTGCGTGTCTATCAAAATCCGACCGGGGCCGAATTCCGGGCGCTGGAGCGAGTGCGCGGCTAGCCGTTAAATCCCGCGCGGTCGCTTAACAAGTTTCACGGTCGGTGGAGGCTGCCCCCCATAAGGCGTGCGGCTTCAAGTCCGCCGGGCAGCCTGGCGCCGGCGGTAGGCTCGGGTTTTCAGCCGGCTGCCGCAGACCGCCATGGAACACCAGGTTCCCGACCGGTTCTTCGAATGGTCGTAGAAGACCCAGTGGCAGTCGTCACTGAGGCACGCTTTCAGCCTGGGCCAGGTGCCGTTGGCCATCGCTTCGAATACCGTCCCGAACAACGTGCCGAGGGCGCCGTCGATACCTCGCCCGGCGCCTTCGGCCCTGGCCGTGCCGGCCTGGTCGAAGGTGAGCCGCAGGGGGCACGTCCGGGCGATCTCATTCAAGTCTGCGAGGCTCTGTTCGGTCGGCGCGCCCCGGGTGTTGGCGAGCAACAGCGAGCGCAGCGCCTCGCGCACCCTCAGGACCCGCCGGTGTTCTTCCCCGCTGACGGCCACGACATCCCGGGCCAGGCCATACTCCTGCATCCAGGCGAGCATTTGCGTGGCGTCGGCCAGGCGGTCTTCTCCTGTCTCCAGGTTCAACGTGTTGATGAACTCCTGTACGACGACGAGGTTGCCGGGGGCGGGCCTGCTGCTTGCGGGCGAGGGTTTCACGGCAAGAAACTTAACACAACCGAAACAGCATTACCATCAATCACTTTTTACTAGTGACAAAATTACCAGTAAACTAAGATTACTAGTAACAGGAGGGTGATATCAGATGAATGCGACTTTTTCCGTTATCGGCGCCCCGAGCAGTGCCGGGGCCCATATGCCGGGCCAGGAACGTGGCCCGCAGGCCCTGCGTGAGGCCGGTCTGCTGCAGCGGCTCAATGAGCGCTTTGACCGGGTCAGGGACCTGGGGGATCTGGTCACCGTCCGGCACCGCCCGGACAAGTCCAGGCGCCGCCACCAGAACTCCGACCGCGTGCTGGAGGTCGCCCGCTCACTGGCGGAACTCATCGAAACGGCGGCCGATGACGGCGGCCGGTTGTTGGTGATGGGGGGCGACTGCACCATTTCCCTGGGTGTGGTCAGCGGTTTGCTGCGCCGCTCTGATAACCTTGGAATCATCTATCTCGATGCGCACGGCGATCTCAACACGCCGCCCACCAGTGTCAGCGGGGCCATGGATTCCATGGGTATGGCGCACCTGCTGGCCGAGGCGGGGACGGTGGCTGAAATCGCACGCATGGGACCGCGTTATCCCCTGATGCAGCCGGAAGATGTGCTGTTTTTCGGCTTTGAACCCGAGGAGATGAACCCGGTGGAACACGAGACCTTTGAGCGCAGGGGGCTCGGCGGATACACCGCGGCCGAGGTCAGGGCCGATCCCGTGAAGACCGCGCGCTCGGCACGGTCGGCGCTGGAGGCTCGCTGCGGCAGCTTCCTGGTGCACTTCGACGTCGATGTCCTGGATTTCGTGGATTGCCCGTTGGCCAACATTCCGACGATCAACCGGGGACTCGAACTGGGTCAGGTTCTGTCCAGTCTGGAAGTGTTCGCGGCCAGCCCCGGGTTTGCGGGCCTCGTGATTACGGAACTCAATCCCGGCCATGCGGACGAGGCTGGTGAAACGCTGAGGAAATTCGTCAACGGCATCTGCGACGCTTTGGCTGCGGAGCCTCAGCCGAGCCAATGAGCGGCGAGACCTGGCTGCTGTTTGCACTCACCGAAACGGCGCTGTGTGCCGTTCCGGGCCCGGCCGTGCTGCTGGTATTTTCCATGGGGCTCAGCCAAGGCGCCAGCGCAGGAATCCGTGCCGGGCTGGGTGTGCTGCTGGCCAATTCGCTTTATTTCCTGTTTTCGGCCACCAGCCTGGGCGTCGTGGTGGTGACCTCGCAGACATTGTTCCTGGGGATCAAGTGGGCCGGCGCGGTCTATCTGCTGTGGCTGGGTCTGAACATGCTCAATTCCCGTGCAGACCTGCGCCGGCATCCCACTGGACCGTTGGCATCCGGCAGAAGCAATGCCTTTCTGCACGGTTTCGTCACCCAGGCGGCCAATCCCAAGGCGCTGGTGTTCTTTACGGCACTGTTGCCCCAGTTTGTCGATCCGGGCGAACCACTGTTTGCCCAGATCTCGATTCTTGCCGCCACTTCCGTGTCTCTGGAATTCACCATCCTGACCGTGTACGCGAGACTGGCCGACAGGGTAGGTGGCATGGTCGGCCAGGAACGCTTCGGTACGGTCATCAACCGGGTCGGCGGCGCCGC
>JASFKQ010000074.1:0-15812 GCA_050118555.1 Lysobacterales bacterium | reverse complement strand
TACTCCTGCATGAACGCGTCGAGAAGGCCCTGCTCGTGCTTGCGCACGCGAACGGCGGTGACCAGCATCTGGGCCATGCGGTTGACCCGCTCGGTCGCGGCGGCATCCAGTTCCGCCTCAGCGAGCAAGGAGAGCACGAGTTCTTCCTCGTCCGCCAGGTAGAGCCGGTCGATGGAATCGCGAATCGCATCCCCGTCAGCCGAATCTGAAACAAGGAAGTTGAAAACCTGTGGGTCGTTCACTTGGCGCTTCTCCGCAGACTGGCATCGGCAACATCGGCTGCGCCGGGGCCGCTCCATTGTTGAAGGTCTTGAATCCCTGCAATTTTACTCTCCGGACCGCTGCTTTGAAACTCACCGGGAAAATTGCAAAGCTTTTCTTGCCCATGGCTTGGATGCGCCTATACAATTGGCGGCTTATCGCAGTTGACCCTGGCAGGAGAAGGCCCCGCGAATCCATGGTGGTTACATGGAAGTGTCCCGAGCAATCACTCGAGCGAATCGTCGCGCGCGGCAATTTTTCGCTTGGGGCGGGCGGCCTGGTCGGCCTCCTTGTGGCGCTCGGGGCGGTGACCCTGCTGCTCGCCGGGGTGCTGGCCTGGCAAGGTTTCTGGCCGGTCTTGCTGATCGCTGTGATTCAGATCGTGTTGGTAACCCGGATTCTGATCAAGGCCTGGGAACGGGCCTGGGTTTCGGAGCAGATCGAGGTCGGGCCCGACCGGATCCTGGTTACAACGCAAAAGCACAAGAACAAGAAACGGATAGAGCTGGAAACAGCCTGGGCAGTCGTGGAAATGCTACAGCCCGAGGTCGCCTGGTACGCACCCAGGCTCCAACTCAGGTCCGGCTCCAGGAAACTGGAGTTGGGCGCGTTCCTCACGGTCGAGGAAAAGCGCCAGCTGGCGGATTGTTTGAAAAGTGCGATTAGAAAACACAGCGCCCTCGAGGGCGCGTCAAATTTCTGAGGCTTGAGATCCTGATGAAGAAACCGAACACGTTCATTGTCGCCGCCGCGGTTACGGCCGCAGTCATGGCGGCCTTCTGGCTGCTCCTGGCGGCGCCGGGCTACACCGGCAACTCGATCAATATGACCCAGGGCGTGACCTCGCAGTCGCACATCACCTACCACCTCCACATGGTGATTCTGTGGATCTGCGTGGTGATCGGCGTGATCGTGTTCAGTGCGATGTTCGTGGCCATCGTGCTTCATCGCAAGTCCCGCGGGCACGATGCGGCCCAGTTCACCCACAGCACCAAGGCCGAGATCATCTGGACCATCATCCCGGTCCTGATCCTCGTGGGCATGGCCATACCCGCAACCAAGGCGCTGGTGCACATGGAGGTGGCTCCCGAGACCGAAATGACGGTGAAAATCACCGGGTTCCAGTGGCGTTGGAAGTACGACTACGTGGAGGACGGCGTTCACTTCATCTCCTCGCTCGACCCTGACTCGAACGCCGCGCGCCAACTGCATTCCGGCAAGGATCCGGAGGGTGTCGACCACTACCTGCTGGAGGTCGACAAGCCGCTGGTTCTGCCGGCCAACACCAAGATCAAATTCCTCATTACCGCCGAAGACGTGATCCACTCCTGGTGGGTGCCGGCGCTCGGCTGGAAACGCGACGCCATTCCCGGGTATATCAACGAGGCCTGGACCGAGATCACGGAACCCGGCGTCTACCGGGGTCAGTGCGCGGAACTCTGCGGCAAGGATCACGGTTTCATGCCAATCGTGCTCAACGTGCTGCCGCGGGAGGAATTCCAGCAATGGATGGCGCAGCAGAAGAAGGAGATGGCCCACGAAGAGGCAGACATCGACCGCCTGTGGACGCGCGAAGAACTCATGAATCTGGGCCAGCAAGTGTACGCGGCACAATGCGCGACCTGCCACCAGGCCGACGGAGAAGGCCTGGCGCCGGCCTTCCCGGCCCTGGCCGGAAGCGCCGTCGCACAGGGGCCGCTTCAGGAGAACATCTCGGTGGTCCTCAACGGGCGTGACGGAACGGCCATGCCGGCCTGGGGCAACATGCTGTCAGAGCAGGATATTGCCGCGGCCCTCACTTACACACGAAACGCCTTCGGCAACGATACCGGCGATGTGGTGCAGCCCAAGACCATCGCCCGCATCAAGAACGGTTAATCAGGAGCAGGAACGACGACTATGAGCAGCGAACATTCCCACAGCCACGATCAAGCCGCCGGGCACGAGGATCACCACGATCACAAGCCGACCGGGTTCCTGAACCGCTGGCTTTTCACGACCAACCACAAGGACATCGGGACGCTCTACCTGGTATTCGCGCTGCTGATGTTCTTCATCGGCGGCAGCATGGCCATGGTCATCCGCGCCGAGCTGTTCGAGCCCGGACTGCAACTCGTGAATCCGGAGTTTTTCAATCAGATGACTTCCATGCACGCGCTGATCATGGTGTTCGGCGCGGTGATGCCCGCCTGGGTGGGCTTCGCCAACTGGATGATTCCGATGATGATCGGCGCGCCGGACATGGCGCTGCCGAGAATGAACAACTGGAGCTTCTGGATTCTGCCGTTCGCTTTCGCGATGCTGCTGAGCACGCTGTTCATGCCCGGCGGCGGGCCGGCAGCCGGCTGGACCCTTTACCCGCCACTCAGCATTCAGGGCGGGCAAAGTTTCGCCTTCGTCGTCTTCGCGATCCACATGATGGGCATCTCGTCGATCATGGGCTCTATCAACGTCATCGCGACCATCCTGAACATGCGCGCACCGGGAATGAACCTGCTCAACATGCCGCTGTTCGTGTGGACGTGGCTGATCACGGCATTTCTGTTGATCGCCGTGATGCCCGTATTGGCCGGCGCGGTGACCATGCTGCTGACCGACCACTTCTTCGGAACGAGCTTCTTCAATGCGGCGGGCGGTGGTGATCCGGTGATGTTCCAGCACATCTTCTGGTTCTTCGGGCATCCCGAGGTCTACATCATGATCCTGCCGGCCTTCGGGGTGGTATCCGAGATCATTCCGACGTTCTCTCGGAAACCGCTGTTCGGTTACAAGGCGATGGTTTACGCCACGGCGAGTATTGCTTTCCTGTCCTTCATCGTGTGGGCCCACCATATGTTCACTGTGGGCTTGCCCCTGGCCGGTGAGCTGTTCTTCATGTACGCCACGATGCTCATCGCCATACCGACCGGCGTCAAGGTCTTCAACTGGGTGAGCACGATGTGGAAGGGCTCGATGACTTTCGAGACGCCGATGCTGTTCGCGATCGCCTTCGTCGTGCTGTTCACGATCGGCGGCCTTTCCGGACTGATGCTGGCCATCACGTCGGCTGACTTTCAGTATCACGACACCTATTTCGTGGTCGCCCACTTCCATTACGTCCTGGTGCCCGGCGCCGTGTTCGCGCTCATGGCCGGCACGTATTACTGGTTGCCCAAGTGGACCGGACACATGTATTCCGAAAAATGGGGCAAGATCCACTTCTGGCTCTCCGCGATCTCCGTGAATATCCTGTTCTTCCCGCAACACTATCTGGGCCTGGCGGGCATGCCGCGCCGCATTCCCGACTACTCCACCCAGTTTGCGGACTTCAACATGGTGTCGTCGATCGGCGGGTTCATTTTCGGTGCGTCCCAGCTGATTTTCGTCGGCGTCATCATCCACTGCGTCTACAAGAGCAGGCAGGCCGCGAACGAACGGGTGTGGGAAGGGGCCAGGGGCCTTGAATGGACGTTGCCTTCGCCGGCGCCGTACCACTCGTTCAACACGCCGCCAGTGATCGACGCCACCACGGTGGCTCACGCCGATACGGCACACTGACGGCACGATTGAAGTCGATGAGCCCGGATGACATGCAGGCGAGGCGAAGCCGGGCCGTGAAAACGGCCTGGGTTCTCGCCGTCGTCGCGGCGCTGATCTTCATCGCATTCATCCTCTCCGGCGTGCTGGGTTCCTGACGTGAACGGCATGGACTTCAGACCCGAACGGACGCTTTACAGCGCCGCGCCGCCCGTGGCGGGCTTTTACTTCGCAAGAACCGTGCGCTACCGCTGTAGCGGACAGGTTCCGCAGGCGCAGGAAACGCGGGAGATGCCGGTCTGCAATTCCATGCAGCCGGAACGTCCCGAACACATTGGGCAAATCACCTTTTCAAACACGTTTTGCCGAGACAGGAAATCCGGGCCGCTGACCCTGGCCGGGGGTCCGGTTCGGCACCCGCGCGGCGTATCAGCCGGCATCGAGGAGTAAAGAGGCTAAGAAATGGAACAGCACGCTGCAGCAGACCACTACTACGTACCCCACGGCACCCGCTGGCCAATCATCGGATCCGTGGGCATGATCACCATGCTCGCCAGTGCGGCATTCTGGGTCAATGACTTCGAGCTGGCGCCCTGGACGTTCCTCGCCGGCGTCCTGATCCTCGTATTCATGATGTTCGGCTGGTTCGGGCAGGTCATCCGCGAGAGCGAGTCCGGCATGTACAACGCCCAGGTGGACACGTCGTTCCGCATGGGCATGATGTGGTTCATCTTCTCCGAGGTCATGTTCTTCGCCTGCTTTTTCGGCGCCCTGTTCTATGCCCGGAATTTCGCAGTGCCATGGCTCGGCGGCGAAGGCACCGGCCTTTTGACCAACGAATACCTCTGGCCCGGTTACGACGCGGTCTGGCCCACCGCCGGCCCGGCCCAGATAGGGGGGCCGTTCAGGACCATTCCCGCTTTCGGCGTGCCCTTCATCAACACGATGATCCTGCTTTCATCCGGTGTCACGGTCACGCTGGCGCACCACGCGCTGAAGAAAGACCACCGCAAAATGCTGGTCGGATGGCTGCTGGCGACGGTGGCACTGGGCTTCCTCTTCGTTTTCCTGCAGGCCATGGAATACAAAGAGGCCTATCACGAACTGGGCCTGACACTGGGCTCGGGCATTTATGGCTCGACCTTTTTCATGTTGACCGGGTTCCACGGCATGCACGTCACGCTGGGGGCGATCATGCTGACCGTGATCGCCATCCGTTGCATGCGGGGTCATTTCAAGCCCGAGCATCACTTCGGCTTCGAGGCGGTCGCCTGGTACTGGCACTTCGTGGACGTGGTCTGGCTGGGGCTGTTTATTTTCGTCTACGTCTACTGAATTTCACGGCCCGGCCTGTGTTCGGCAGGCCGGGTGCGGCTCTCCGTGGTCAGTCGTTTCCCGGGGGAGTCTGCTGTTCCTGCTCCTGCGGCCAGCGGACGGGCCCGCTGTTCGGCTGGATCCAGCCCATCTGGTAAGCAAACCAGAGGAACAGGAACAGCACGACCGACAAACCGATTCGCCACGTCAGACGCCTGACGGTGCGATCGCCCTCACCCTTGTCCTGCACGAGAAAGAACAACGAGGACGCCAGGCTGTACAGGATGACCAGAAGAAAGGCGATAGTCAGTATCTTAATGAGCACGGGAAAGGCCATTCGAGGTGTCAAAGGGCAATTATATACAATTGCAATGACACTCCCCCGATGAGATGCGATTCAAACCTTCCATCAAGCTGACCGTCCTGATGTTCGCGCTGGCCCTGATCTTCGTGCGGCTGGGTTACTGGCAATTGCAGCGCAAGGCCGAGAAGACCGAATTGTTCCGCCGCTTTGCCGAAGCGCCGACGATGAATGTCGAAGCCGCCATGGCGGCCGGAGAGCGCTTTGCGCGGGTCGAGGCTCACGGCCACTACGATCCCCGCCGGCACGTTCTGCTCGACAACCGGATTTTTCAGGGCCGGGCCGGCGTCCACGTTCTGACCCCCTTCTATCTGGATGACGGGTCACTGATCATGGTCAATCGGGGTTGGCTCCCCCTGCCGGCCGATCGGCGCAGCCTGCCCGACGTCCCGACCAACCCGGGGGAACGCGAAATTCGCGGCCGGCTGGATGGACTGACGTCGCAGGGTCCGCGTCTCGGACAACCGGATGTCTTGAATCCAGAGCAATGGCCCCAACTGATGACGTACCTGGATCCGGGTGTGCTGGCCGGGGCCCTTGGCCGAAAGGTGCCCGACTGGCAGGTCAAACTGGATTCCGACGACAGCAGCGGCTTCGGTGACCGGGACTGGAAGCCCGCGGTGATGGCGCCTGCGCAGCATGGCGCCTACGCGGTACAGTGGTTCGGGTTCTGTGCCGCGGCCATCGCAATCTGGATCGTGTTGGGCCTGCAGAGGGGACGGAGCAAGGACTCCGCCTGAGGGGCCGCCCGGGTTCCGGGCATCTTGGAGACGAGGAGATTCGCATGAGAATGTCACCCCGGGTAGCCCTGGTCATCATCGGCGCCGTGTTCTTCCTGCCCATGGCTCTCGCCTGGTTGATGTACACCGGGAAAATCGAGTTCAGGCCGGTGGAGACTCGCAACCGCGGAGAACTCGTCCAGCCGCTCGTGCCTGTGTCCTGGGACGGCGTCACGGGAGTGGGCGCTAGGGACCAGACGCCCGGACCGGGAGTTTTCGAACCCGCCCATGTGGAAGACCACTGGACCGTTCTGCATGCCCTGCCCGCACACTGCGATAGCGCCTGTGTGGCGCACGTGACGGAACTGAGACAGGTTCACCGGGCCTCCGGCCGGCAGTTGGGACGCATCCGCCTGGTCCTTCTGCAGCCTGCGGCGGATACATCGATGGCCACTGAATTGCGGCGGATCTATCCCCAGTTCGAGATTGCGACGGATACGGGGGGCTCGCTCGAAGCAGCCCTCGAGCGGGTTGCAACGGAACACGGGACCACCGGCGGGACGGCCGGCAGCACCTACCTGATCGACCCGCTAGGCAATATAATGATGTACTACGAAGCCGGCTCCGACCCGAATGATCTCAAGAGCGACCTGAAGCGGCTTCTGACCTGGTCGAAACTGGACGAACAGTCGTGAATTCTACCCTCCACCGCCTGGCGGTGCTTGCAGCCGTCGTGGCCTTTGCCGTCATCATACTGGGCGCCTGGGTCAGGCTCTCCCACGCCGGTCTGGGCTGCCCGGACTGGCCGGGCTGCTACGGCCACATCACCTGGCCCGGGGAGGCGCACGAGATCCATCAGGCCGCCCAGAACTTCCCCGACCGGCCCGTCGAGGCGCACAAAGCCTGGAAAGAGATGGTTCACCGCTATCTCGCCGGCACACTGGTGCTGCTGGTCCTGGCGCTGAACGCTCTGGCCTGGAAGAGAGGACGAAGCCAATCCGGCGTCCGGGCGCTGGCTGGCGCGTTGCTGGGGATCATCGTTTTCCAGGCCGCGCTCGGCATGTGGACCGTGACGCTCAAGCTGATGCCGCTGATTGTGATGGGTCATCTGCTCGGCGGATTCACCACCTTCGGCCTGCTGCTCTGGCTGGTCTGGAAAACCAGTGCCCGCACGCTAAAGCCCGACTGCCGGGCGCTGGCCCCGTTCCGTGTATTGATACTGGTCGCGCTCGGCACCCTCGTCCTGCAAATCTCCCTCGGAGGCTGGACCAGCGCAAACTATGCCGCGCTGGCCTGCCCAGACTTCCCGACTTGCCAGGGGAGTTACTGGCCGAAAATGAACTTCAGCGACGCCTTCGTGGTGTGGCGGGAAATCGGGGTCGACTACGAGGGCGGCATTCTGGACATGCCGGCGCGCGCTGCGATCCAGGTGACCCACCGCATCGGCGCCGCCATCACGCTTCTGATCCTGGGCATCCTGGCCCTGCGTCTAGCGGGTTCGCGGGCGTCCCGAGGCAACGGCTTGCTGCTGGCGCTCATCCTGGTCACGCAGATCGCCCTGGGCATTCTCAACGTCCTGCTGCACCTGCCTTTGGCCATTGCCGTCGCCCACAACGCCGTGGCGGCGCTTTTGCTGGCGATGATGCTGTCCCTGGCCTACCGCTCCACGCCACGGCACCATTGAGCGTATTCCAATGCCACCGAAAGCCGCTCGCTACCTGGAGCTGTGCAAACCCAAGGTGGTTGCGCTCATCGTATTCACGGCGGTCGTGGGCATGTTTCTCGCCGTCCCAGGCTGGCCGCCCGCATCGGCGCTGATCGCGGGCACGCTGGGCATCGCCCTGGCTGCCTCGTCCGCGGCAGCCATCAATCACCTGCTGGACCAGCGTATCGACGCGGTGATGGCCCGCACCCGCAACCGGCCCTTGCCGCGGGGCCAACTGGGCGTCAAGCAGGTACTGATCTTTGCCTTTGTTCTCGCCCTTGTGTCGATGACGCTGCTGGTGGTCTGGGTCAATGCGCTGACCGCCGTTCTCACCTTCCTGTCGCTGATCGGCTACGCGATCGTCTACACGGTGTGGCTCAAGCGAGCGACGCCGCAAAACATCGTGATCGGCGGAGCCGCCGGGGCCGCGCCGCCGGTACTCGGCTGGACCGCCGTTACCGGCGCAGTGGACCATAACGCGCTGATTCTCTTCCTGATCATTTACGTCTGGACCCCACCCCATTTCTGGGCCCTCGCCATTCACCGGCGCCATGACTACGCCTCGGTGGACATCCCCATGCTGCCGGTAACCCACGGCGTGCATTTCACCCGCTGGCACATCCTGTTCTACACGATCCTGCTGGTGATCGTGACCACGCTCCCCTACCTCACCGGCATGAGTGGCCTGTTTTACCTGGCTGGCGTCTCGGTGCTCAACGCAGGTTTCCTGTGGTACGCGTTCAGGCTGCTTCGGGAGAACAACGATGCACTGCCGATGCAGACTTTCGGCTACTCGATCATCTACCTGATGGTCCTGTTCATTTTTCTCCTCGCCGACCATTACCTGCACATGCTCTTGACCTGGGCGGGTACTAACTGACCACGATTGAACTTACAATAGGGGCCCGTCCGGAACCCATTTTGAGCGGGTACATGCCGCCCTGTGGAGCGCATCCGAAATGAACAGAGAATCCTCCTTGAACGCACCCGAAACCCCTCTCTATTCGCTCGAAGACCACGGCGAGTTCACCATGCGCCACATCGGCCCACGGGACGAGCAGGTTGAAAAAATGCTGGCCGTGGTGGGCGCGGAATCGCTGGACGACCTGATGGCCAGCACGCTTCCGCCCTCCATTCAGTTGGATGATTCGCTGGACCTGCCCGGGGCGTTGAGCGAGACCGAGGCTTTGGCGAAACTCCGGCAGATCGCGTCGCTCAACCGCGTGCAGCACAGCATGATCGGGATGGGCTACCACGAAACCATTGTGCCCGCGGTCATTCAGCGTAACGTGCTCGAGAATCCCGGCTGGTACACCGCCTATACGCCGTACCAGGCGGAAATATCACAGGGCAGGCTCGAGGCCTTGCTCAACTTCCAGCAAATGATCAGCGACCTGACCGCGATGCCGGTTGCGAACGCGTCACTGCTGGACGAGGCAACGGCGGCCGCCGAAGCCATGACCATGCTGCAGCGAATCAACCGGAAGTCCAAATCCACGCGATTCCTGGTGGACTCGGGACTGCTGCCGCAGAGCCTGGACGTGGTCCGGAACCGGGCGCGGTATTTCGGTATCGAAGTCGTGGTCGCCAGGCCGTCCGAGGGTCTGGATGACGGGGACTACTTCGGTATGCTGCTGCAATACCCCGGCGTGGACGGCGACGTCCGGGACGATCGGGATCTCATCGCGAGGGCCCGTGGCCAGGGCGCCCTGGTGGCCGTCGCGGCGGACCTCATGAGCCTGGTGTTGCTGACGCCGCCGGGCGAGTTGGGTGCGGATGTGGTCATCGGTTCCGCCCAACGTTTCGGCGTCCCGATGGGTTTCGGTGGTCCCCATGCGGCGTTCTTCGCCACGCGCGACGAATACAAGCGGTCCGTACCGGGACGCATCATCGGCGTGTCCCAGGACAGCAAGGGCCGAACTGCGCTCCGCATGGCGCTGCAGACCCGCGAACAGCACATCCGGCGCGACAAGGCGACCAGCAACATCTGCACCGCCCAGGCGCTGCTGGCGGTAATGAGCGGAATGTACGGCGTCTGGCACGGACGCAAGCGTCTGCACAAGATCGCCCGACGCATCCACCGCCTGGCCGGCATCCTGGAAAAGGGCCTGGCGACGCTGGGGTTCCGGAATGTCTCGGAACACTGGTTCGACACCCTCACCTACCGCCTGGAACCGGAGCAGGCCGAGGCCATTCACCGCAGGGCGATGGATGCAGGGGTCAACCTGCGGCACGCGGACGGGCTGGTGGGGATCAGCGTCAACGAAAAGACGACGCGGGAACACCTGGCCGTCGTGCTGCGGGCGTTTGCCGGCGAAGGGGACGTACCAACCATCACCGAACTGGACGGACAACTGTCGCCTGACTGGACCGCCATCCCCGAAACGCTGAGGCGCCGGACCGACTTCCTGCAACACCCGGTTTTCTACCACTACCATTCAGAAACCGCGATGCTCCGCTACCTGAAGCATCTCGAGAACAAGGACCTCTCGCTGGCCCACGCGATGATCTCTCTCGGCTCGTGCACCATGAAGCTCAACGCCACCACCGAGATGATCCCGATCACCTGGCCGGAGTTCAGCGACATCCATCCGTTCGCGCCGGAGAACCAGGCCAGGGGCTATCATCAGCTGTTCCAGGAACTGGAGCGAATGCTGGTGGCCTGCACGGGCTACGACGCGGTCTCGCTGCAACCCAATGCCGGCTCGCAGGGTGAATACTCCGGCCTCCTGGCCATCAAGGCCTACCACGAATCGCGCGGCGACGGCGAGCGGGATATCTGCCTGATCCCCTCCTCGGCCCATGGCACCAATCCGGCGAGCGCCGCCATGGCGGGCATGAAGATCGTGGTGGTCAAGTGCGACGAGCATGGAAACGTCGACCTGGAAGACCTGCGCGAGAAAGCCCGCGAACACACCCAGCGGCTGAGCGCCCTGATGATCACGTACCCCTCGACCCACGGGGTCTTCGAAGAAGACATCCGCGAAATCTGCGAGGTCGTGCACCGGCATGGCGGCCAGGTCTACCTGGACGGCGCCAACCTGAATGCACTGGTCGGCTTCGCCGCACCGGGCAAGTTCGGCGCGGACGTCTCGCACCTGAACCTGCACAAGACGTTCTGCATACCCCATGGGGGCGGCGGTCCCGGCGTGGGGCCGATCTGCGTACGCGAGCACCTGGCACCCTTCCTGCCGGGGCATTCGCTGGTCCCGATGGGTGGCCCGTTCGAGAAGAACCATGCCGTCGCAGCCGCACCATGGGGCAGCGCCAGCATTTTGCCGATTTCGTGGGCGTACATTGCGATGATGGGTCGCGAAGGCATGCGCAAGGCGACGCAACTGGCCATTCTCAATGCCAACTACGTTGCCCGGCGCCTGTCCGACGCCTTCCCGGTTCTCTACACCGGGCGCAACGGCCGCGTCGCCCACGAATGCATCATCGACATCCGGCCGTTCAAGGAGCGCTGCGGCATTTCGGAAGAAGACGTCGCCAAGCGACTGATCGACTACGGTTTTCACTCGCCCACCATGTCGTTCCCGGTGCCGGGCACACTCATGATCGAGCCCACCGAAAGCGAGCCCATGGCCGAGCTGGATCGCTTCTGCGAGGCCATGCTGGCCATTCGGGAGGAAATCCGGGCAGTGGAACTGGAGCAGGTAGACAGCACGGACAATGCGCTCAGGAACGCGCCGCACACGGCCGCCGACCTGGCCGCGGACTGGCCGCACGGCTACAGCCGTGAACACGCCGCTTTCCCGGTACCGGGACTCTACCGGAACAAGTTCTGGTCTCCGGTCAGCCGCATCGACAACGTCTACGGCGACCGCCACCTGGTCTGCGCCTGTCCGCCGCCCGAGGCCTGGGTCAGCGAACCCGAGGAGCCGGTCCCCACTGTCGAGGAAGAATCGGCCTGAACCGAAATTCAGGAACTGTCCGCTGAGAACGCAAAGGACGCTGAACTGTGCTGACAGCCCGCAAGGCCGCACGGGAGCGTGACGGATCGCGGAATGGCCGCATCGGCGTTTGCGGCGTTCTCAGCGGAAAATTTCTAAGGCGTCTACGCGAGAATCAGCTCCCCGGCAGGGCTGCGCCGGTTGTAGTGTGACGACATGACCCGGCCATAGGCCCCGGTATTGGCCACCAGCATGACGTCCCCTTCCCGGCTGGCCGGCAGGAACCGGCTTTCACCCAGAACGTCCCCGGATTCACAGATCGGCCCCACCACGCGGTAGTGCCGTTCGGCGGGCTCGCCCAGGCGGCTGAGGTTCACGATGTCGTGATAGGCCCCGTACAGAGCCGGGCGGATCAGCGAGTTCATGCCGGTGCTCAGGCCCAGGTAGTTGTACTGGCCCTTGCTTTTCAACTGGGTGACCCGGGCCAGCAGCACACCGGCCTCGGAGACCAGGTACCTCCCCGGCTCCAGCCAGACCTGGAGATTCCGCCCAGCGGCGGCTTCGCGCAACAATTCGTCCAGCCGCTGCAGGTCCAGGGCCGGCTTGCCGCGACGGTCGGGAACGCCCAGTCCTCCGCCGAGATCGACCACCTGTACATCAGGGAACTGGGGCAGCACCTCCACGAAGCGATCGAACTGTTCGCGCCAGACTTCGGCATTGATGACACCGCTGCCGGTATGGGCGTGCAGGCCCGTTACGCGGGCGCCCTGCGCTTCCAGGGTTTGCCGCACGTCCCGCAGGTGTCCGAGAGAAATTCCGAATTTTGAATCCGCGCCGGAGGTGATCACCTTCTTGTGATGCCCGTACCCGGTTTCGAGGTCCAGGCGCAGGAAAATATCGTGGCCCGCGAACAGGTCGGGCCATTGATGGACGATCCAGGCGTTGTCGACGGTCAGCCGAACCTCCATTTCCAGTGCTTCCTCGTATTCGCGGCGCGGCGCGAAGTTCGGGGTGAACAGAATCTGCTCCGCCTTCAGTCCCGGCACCTGCTCCAGCACGTGCCTGGCTTCGGCCAGGGATACGCACTCGAACGCCAGACCCTCGGCAGCGAGTGTCCGCAGCAGTTCGGGGTGGTCGTTGGCCTTCACCGCGTACAACAGGCGACTGACCGTACCGAGGCGCCTCAGCCGACGCGCCGCCTGCCGGACCGTCCCGAGGTCGTAGACATAGGCGCAATCCCGCCCCCCCATCAGCTCGAGCAATTGGTTCGCCCTGGCGAGCCACCAGGGCTGCGGAATGTCCGGCCGGGACTCCGGTCGCGCCAACTCGGTCCAACTCGACCCAAACTCGGGACGGTTGTCCGCCTGCGAGGCGATGAGCAACTGGTGCAGCTTGCGAACCAGGCTGAGCGCGTGTTCCGGGTCGACCACCAGCGTGAGATTGAGATCGTTGGCTGACTGGGTGACCATGTGGACATGCCGGTCCTGGAACACGTCGAGGGCGGCGGACAGGCGCCCAAGGATGGTCCGGATGGCGTTGCCTACCATGCTGATCGAAACACATCCGGAATGGACGGTTACCCGGCACAGGCCCTCCAGGTCGCTCAGAAACGCGGCCATGCGTTCCGGATCGTCATGCGCGGGCACTTGTGGATCCAGGCTAACCGTTACCGTCGCCTCAGACGTGGAAACCAAGTCGACGGAATAGCCGTGGCGCTTGAACACGGTAAACGCGTCGGCCAGAAACCCCGCCTGATGCCACATGGAGGGATTCTCCATCGTCATGACCGTTACGTTGTCGCGGCTGACCACGCCCTTCACCTGCGCTTCCTCGCGCGGCTGCCTGGCTTCGATGCGGGTGCCGGGCTCATCAGGCCGGTTGGTGTCCCTGATGCACACCGGGATTCCGTGTCGCCGCGCCGGCTGGATGCTGGGCGGATGCAGGACCCGGGCGCCCATCGAGGCCAGTTCCTGCGCCTCGCTGTAACTCAGGCGCCGCAGCAGGCGGGCCTCGGGAACAGTCCTCGGGTCCGCGCTGAAGATCCCTGGCACATCGGTCCAGATTTCGAGCCTGTCGGCCGACAGCTTCGCGGCGAGGCAGGCCGCCGACGTATCGGATCCGCCACGCCCGAGCAAACAGGTCTCAGCGGCCGGGCCGGACGCGATGAAACCCTGCGTGATGTGCAAATTTCCCTCCGCCGAAAGCCGGGCGCGCAGCGACGGGTCGGGTTCGTCTCCGCAACGAACGGCAAGCGGGTCTGCGGGAAGGCCGGGCAACGCACTGAGTATCGATCGCGCGTCCTGCCAGCGGGTTTCCAGGCCCGCCTTTTCGAGCACCTGGCACCCCAGGCTGCTCGAAAGCAGTTCTCCGTGCGCGAGCAGCAGCGCACGGTCGCGGGCTTTCAGCCTTGGTCCAGCCCCTTCGAGCAACCGTTCCAGGCTGGCCCAATGAGCTTCGAACCGATCTCCGGGCCGGAGGCCGAGCGCCTCCGCCAGTCCGGCATGCCGCGCCCGAAGCACCCCGTGGATTTCGGTCTTCTCATCCGCCGATACGCCTTCGGCCAAGCGAGCGAGCAGATTTGTCACTCCGGCGAGCGCCGATACCACGACCAGAACGTTGTCGCCGTGCGCGAGGTTGGCGCGGGCCTGCCCGGCGATGGTCTGCCAGCATTCGGCCGAGGCAACGCTGGTGCCACCGAATTTCAGTACCACCCAGCCAGCGTGTTCTGTTGCTGACATTTCTCTCCCTCCATACGAAAACGGCCTCCGCGAGGAGGCCGTTTGTTCAGATTTCGAAGCGCGACGCGGAATCAGGCGGTAATTGACGCCCTCATCTTTCGCAGCGCGTTGGCTTCGAGCTGGCGAATACGCTCGGCCGAAACGCCGTAACGGTCAGCCAGTTCCTGCAAAGTCATTTTGTCATCCATCAGCCAACGGCTGCGGATAATGTCCTGGCTACGCTCGTCCAGATCGTCGAGGCCGGCATACAACAACGAATTGTTGTGGTCGGTCCAGTTTTCTTCCTCGAGTTCCAGCTGCGGGTCGGCGGAGTTACTTTCGAGATAGGCGACAGGGGCCACGTAAGGCATTTCGTCATCGGCGTCGGGCGGCAGGTCGAAGCCGACGTCCTGGCCGGAAAGCCTGGACTCCATTTCGAGCACCACCTCGGGCTTCACGCCGAGATCCTTTGCGACCGCGTGAACTTCATCGTAGCTCAGCCAGCCCAGCCGCTTCTTGGACTTCCTGAGATTGAAGAACAGCTTGCGTTGCGCTTTGGTGGTCGCCACCTTGACGATACGCCAGTTGCGCAGGATGAACTCGTGCATTTCGGCGCGAATCCAGTGCACGGCGAACGAAACCAGGCGAACGCCGTGGTCGGGGTCGAAACGCTTGACCGCCTTCATCAGGCCGATATTGCCTTCCTGGACAAGGTCACCCAGCGCGAGACCGTAGCCCGTGTAGCCTTTCGCCACGTGAACCACGAAACGCAGGTGGGCCAGCACCATGCGCCGGGCGGCTTCAAGTTCGCCGTCCTCGCGGTAGCGCCGGGCAAGGTCCTGCTCTTCTTCCAGCGTCAGGACCGGGATCTTGTTGACCTCCTGGATGTAGGAGTCCAGGCTGCCTGTCCCCGCCGGTACGAGAAGATGGCTTGGTACCAGTTCTTTACTCATTAATCCTCCTGGGCAGCTCACTAGTCTAACATAGATTCAACCACGGAGAAGCGCGGGAAGCTGCTTCCCGGATAATCTGAACCCATATTCCCGGAGGCTGCCGATTCAATCTGCAACTGGGGGATTGGACCCATATCGGGCAACGAGGTTCCCGATGCTTCGGGAAGTCAAAACAGGGTGGTCCGGGGATGAGTTGCAGCGCCGCCGGCGAGTGCGTAGATCAGCTTCCGCCGGCCCGTTCTTCGATGCGGAACTGGCGCAGGTAGCGTTGCACCGACGCCCACGCGCCGACGAGGCCCAGAACGCCGCCCAGGGCCAGCACGGCGGCGGCCTCACCGATCCCGAGGCCCCGCACCTGGAACGTGTTGCCGTA
>JASFKQ010000073.1:0-16039 GCA_050118555.1 Lysobacterales bacterium | reverse complement strand
CGGGAGGTCCGCGACTGGCCGGTCGACTTCGGCAGCGGCAGTTACTCGATCAGCGTCACCGACCCGGAAATCGAATCACTGGCGAGAGCCTTCCTCGCAGGCACACGCTACCGGGGGCTCGCAAACATCGAGTTCAAGCGGGACGCCAGGGACGGCAGACCGCGGCTGATCGAATTCAACGTTCGCGGCGCCTCGCAACTGGCGCTGGCGGTCGATTCCGGTATAGACCTGCCGTACACCGCATATGCGGATGCCGTGGGCCATGCGGACCCGGGTACAGCGAGCGGCAGCCAACGGGCCGGGGTTCGCTGGATCGATTTCGGAACCGACACGCTCTCGGCGCGTGAACACCGGCGCCGGGGAGCGATCGGGCTGCGCCGCTGGCTCATTGATGTACTGCGCGCCCGCAGCTTCGCCTACTTTGCACCCGACGATCTCCGCCCCGCTCTCGCACGTACGGTCGAACTCGCCCGGGGGGTGCTGCCCGCCCTTTCGGTAACAGGACGGGATTGACGCACGGCCCGGGGCTGTTCATAGGGGCGGGTGCTGGTCGGTGATACGCCGTTGCGATACCCTGTGAACGTCGGGCGCAAGCCCGAATTCTCATCAGGAGCAATGCCCATGAAGATTCGCGCCATTTACCTGGCTGCCTTTGCCGTTGCAGCCGTTTTCTTCGCAGCACCCGCCCACCCGGACGCGGTCGACCTGTCCGCCATCGAGGCGCAGGTCGCCGCTCAGCACGACGAAGGTGTCGCTCGCCTGCGGGAGTGGATCCAGCTGCCTTCGATCGCCGCCGAGAACCGGGGCTTTCCGGAGGGTCCCGAACACATGGCCGCCCTCCTCAGAGACGCCGGTTTCCAGCAGGCCACCATCGTCGAAACCGACGGCAAACCCGGGGTGTTCGCGACCCTGGACGCGGGCGCCGAAGTGACCGTCGGCGTTTATTTCATGTATGACGTCAAGCAGTTTGTCGCGTCCGAATGGTCATCTCCTCCCCTGGGCGCAGAGCTGGTCGACAAACCGGGGCTGGGCAAGGTGGTTGTCGGACGGGGAGCGGTCAACCAGAAGGGACCTGAAACGGCGTTCCTGGAGGCAGTGCGCGCCATCCAGGCCTCCGGCCACACGTTGCCCGTCAACCTGGTGCTGGTGGCCGAGGGCGAGGAAGAGATCGGATCGACCCACATCGGCCAGATCGTGCACCGTCCGGAAGTCGAAGCCGCGCTGTCGAAGACGATCGGCGTCTTCATGCCGGGGGCCGGCCAAAGCCGCGACGGCAACGTGACGGTGAGCCTGGGCGCCAAGGGCGTGATCGAGGTGCAGTTGATCTCCAGCGGTGAGCGCTGGGGACGCGGCCCCGGACACGATGTCCATTCCTCGCTGAAAGCGATGATCGACAGCCCCACCTGGCGCCTGGTGAAAGCCCTCGACACACTGGTCTCGGAAGACGGCAATACCATCACCATAGACAACTATCCGCAGCCGCGTCCGATCAGCAAGGCGGAAAAAGCCATGGTCGCGGAAGCGGCAGAACGCGGCAACGAAGAGCAGATGAAAGAATTGTTGGCTACCAGCCACTGGATTGACGACCTGCCCTACGAGCAGGCTCTGGAACGCCTGGTTTCTCAACCGACCGTCAATATCGAGGGCCTGGTCGCCGGCTACACCGGCCCGGGCGGAAAGACCGTGCTGCCGCACAGGGCCGAAGCCAAACTCGACCTGCGCCTCGTGCCTGACATGACGGCGGCCGGCGCCCTGGATGCCCTGAAAGCGCACCTGGAAAAGCACGGCTACGGCGATATCGAGGTGAATTTCAGCGGCGGCTACGATCCCACCAGCACCACCGCCGACGCGAAGCTGATCCAGGCGCAGATCGCGGTGCTGCAAGCCGAGGGTATCGATCCGATCATGTGGCCGCGCAATGCGGGCTCCTACCCCGGTTACGTCTTCACGGGCCCCCCGCTGAATCTGGCGTCGGGTCATTTCGGACTGGGCCACGGCAGCGGGGCGCACGCGCCGAACGAGTATTTCGTGATCGAGTCCGAGGACCCGAAAATCCAGGGCTTTGACGGCACAGTGATGTCGTACGTCAAATACCTCTACGCGCTGGCCAGACCCTGACAGGGCCGAAGCCCGGGTGATCATCGTGCAGAATTCGGGCGGACTGCTATATTACGGAGACCATTCCAACTGTCGAGGGAGAGACACCCATGCGAAGGCTGCTTCCGCTTATTGGTTTCCTTTTATGCACCCCGCTGATGGCGGAGACCGTATATATCGAGGCCACCCAGGATACGACGCTCTACGAGAGTGAAGCGGGCGACGTGGGCAATGGCTCCGGCGACCACTTTTTCGTCGGGCAGACAGCTGGCGGAGATCTTCGCCGTGGGCTAATCGCGTTCAAGAACCTGGACTCGATCCCCGCCGGCGCGACGGTCCAGTCGGTCAAGTTGCGTCTTCACATGTCACGCACCGAATCCCCTGCAACCACGATTCACCTGCTGCGCGTTCAGGCCAACTGGGGCGAAGGCGCTTCGGACGCGCCGAACAATGAAGGACAGGGAACGGCTGCGGAGGAGGGAGACGCCACCTGGGTATATCGATTCTTCGACAACCAGACCTGGAACACTCCGGGCGGCGACTTCCCGGAGGTCACGAGCGCCTCCCTCGATGTCGGGAATCCGGCCACGTACACCTTCGGCTCGACCAGCGGCCTGGTCGCCGACGTACAGGATTGGAACGACAACCCCGGCACGAATTTCGGCTGGATACTGATCGGAGGGGAGGACGGCACTTCCACCAAGCGCTTCGACAGCCGCAGCAACCCGGATTCGAACTTTCGCCCGGTGCTGGAAGTCGAGTTCTCCGCGACGGGTTCGCCCTTCGATTACTCCGGGTTGTGGTATGACCCCAGCCTCGATGGCGAGGGCTACATCCTGTACAAGACCCCGTATGGCTGGCTGGTGTACTACTTCGGCTACAGCTCGGACGGGAACTTCCTCTGGCTGGTGTCGGACGTCGTGACGCTGGATCAACTGCTGTATGGCGAACCTTTCGAACTGCCGATGATGGTCGGCGAGCCAGGGACATTCGGGCAGCCCACGCCGTCGAATGAACTCCAGCCATGGGGCACGCTGTCCATCACGTTCAACAGCTGCACCACGGGCGAGTTCGTACTTGATGGGGCGGACGGGATGAAAACATCGAACGTCGTCAAGCTGGTGGGCGTGGAGGACACTGTCTGCCAGGAACTCTAGGAAGGAGCGTGCCTGCAATGACAGAGAAATCGATCACGGCCTATGGGGACCTGGACTTCGCCCCGCTGGGCGAAGGAAGCCCGGCCCAGGCGGCCCTGCTCTGGGGCGATCCGGCCACCGGTCCCGCAGCTCTGCTGGTCCGGTTTCCGGAAGGCTACTCCGAACCATGGCACAGCCATTCCGCCACCTACCGCGCCGTGCTGGTGAAGGGTGAATTCCAGTCCCGATCCCGCGACGCGACGGATTCGGAAACGGTCTACGGGCCGGGGACCTTCATGGTGCAACCGGGTGGCGTGGAGCACTCGGAGGTCAATGCCGGCAGGGGCGACCTGCTGGCGCTGGTCTATTTCGAAGGCCCGGTGGATTTCGTCATGTCCTGACCGGCGCACGGGCGGTTTCCGCACTCACCGAGGGAAAAAGCGAGCGCGTGTAACCGGTTTTTCTGGTATTTTCTCATTGGGCCTCAAGATGGGAGGTTCGCACGGGTTTGTTCCGCGCTCCAGGGCCGGCCGCACATCCGTGCGACGGGGGCCGAACGGGCCGCGCGTACACGCGCCCGCAATCTGCAAAAAAGAGGAGTGCGATTCATGTCACTGGCTACCCGGTTTTCCCCGCGTTGCGTTTCCTTCCTGTCGGGATTGATGGCACTCGCCGCGGTTGCCGCCGTCCAGGCGGCCATTCCGCTTGAGGGTGTATTCGTCGAGAATCTCGGCCAGTGGCCGGACCAGGCCCGCTACCACATGCTGGTCGGCGAGACCGGTGATGACCAGGCCCGCCGGGTCGATGTTTGGCTGACGCCTTCCGGCTACGTTTATCAAACCACCGAGCAGACCGACGACCCGGAGAGCGCACGCCGGCAACACGTGGTGTCCGTGGATCTCGTCGGTGCCAGCGCAGGCGAGGCAACCGGACGCGAGCCCATGCCCGGTGTGTTCAACTGGTTGAGAGGTGGTGAGGAGAATTCTGTACACGGCGCGCGTTCCTACCGACAGGTGCGCTACGCGCAGGTTTACCCCGGCATCGATCTGTTGTTCGACAGCGCCAACGAAGCCCGAATGCTGGAAACCACCTTCGTCGTGGCTCCAGGCGCAGACCCTGGGCCGATTCTGCTCAGATACGAGGGTGCCGACGCGGCCGCAATAGACGCCGACGGCAACCTGTCGCTCAGCACCACCCTCGGCGACATCACCGAGCTCAGCCCGATTGCATTTCAGCTCAGCGACAACGGATCGCGAGAGCCCATTCAAGTGTCGTTCCGCCTGGAGGCCGACGAATTGGCATTCGACATCGGCGCCTATGACGCATCCCGCACCCTTTATATCGACCCTATCGTTACCTTCTCGAGGGCGTTCGGGGGCAGTTCGGGAGACTACGTTTCGGAGATGCACGAGGACCCATCCGGCCGTTACGTCACTGGTTACACCTTTTCGAGCGATTTTCCCGTGACGGCAGGAGCCCATGACGAGACGTACAACGGCTTGGACCTGTTCGCGGCCAAGTTCGACTCCGCCAATGAAAACCTCCTCTGGGCGACGTTCATCGGCGGCACTGGCTCCGAGTATGGCGGCAACTCCGCCCTGGCCGCCGACGGCACGCTTTACCTCGTTGCCAGCACGAACAGCGGAGGCAGCTGGCCGGCGAATTACACCTGGGGCGCCGGCGGCAGCTACGACGTGGGCGTTTTCCACCTGTCCGCGGACGGAGCAAGCCAGATGGGCGGTATCCTTCTCGGCGGCACCGGCTCCGATTACGGCGCCGACGTCGAGATCGACGGTGGTGGCAACGTCGTCTTCTCCGGCATGGCCGGCAACGACACCTTCCCAACCGGCCCGGGGGGCGGCTTCGACGAGACCAACGACGGCAATGATGCGTTCGTGACCCGTTTCGACGATGTGCTGACAGCGTGGCTGGACTTCAGCTATGTGCCAGGTTCAACTTCCGCTGACGGCGCCGGCGGCCATGCCTTCGATGCGGCGGGTAACGTCTACGTATACGGCTTCACCGTGGGAGCCGAAGCATACCCGGCGACTGACGTCATCGGCCCCGGAGGCAACTACGACCTGTTCGTGGCGAAGTTCAACACCGACCTGAGCGCCCTGGACTACAATACGCGAATCGGTGGAAACTCCACTGACCCCACGCCTGGCTACAGCTACACCGCCGCTCAATATTACACAATCGCAAACAGCGCCCTGGTGGTGGATTCCTCGAATCGGGCCTGGGTCACGGGCGGCGCCGCCTCAACGGACTTTCCAACGACGCCGGGCGCGTTCCGCACGACCAACGCGGGAAATTACGATGTGTTCGTATTGGCCCTGAATGCGGCGGGTGACGGCCTCGAGGTGTCGACCTTTCTCGGGGGCAGTTCCACCGACGTGGGCAAGGCATTGGCATTCGACGCCGACGGCAATGTCTACGTGGTCGGAACATCGGCCTCCGGCAATTTCCCCATTCTGGGCAGCCCGCAGGAGCATGGCGGCGGTTACGACATGTTCCTCACTGTTTTTTCACCCACCTTGTCGGAGGTGCTGACCAGCTCGCTCTGGGGAGGAACCAGCTCCGAATACGCTACGGACCTGGTCCTGGGAAGTGGCGGCCGGGTACGGATGGCAGGTTTCAGTTTGGCTGCCGCCACGTTCCAGGTACCCGCCGAAGCCCCGTTATTCGGGCCAGGGGGGAATTTCGACGGCGTAGTGGTCGAATTCAGCGGCGTCCAGGCCGCGGAGGGCGTGGCGCAGTTCCACGTGACCAAGACATTCAGCGACGGCTCCGATGACGAAGTCGACGTGACGCTGACCTGCAACACCGGCCTGCCGCTCGAGCAAACGTTCACCGTCACCGGCGGCGACCCGAAAGGCGTGAACTTCATCGTGCACGATATCCCCGAAGGGGGGGCCAACTGTGAAATCACGGAGAGTGGCGGTCCGGACGGATACACGCCGGCGTTCAATGGCGGAAATGGTTGCGCCTGGACCGATGTGACTGCAGGTCTGCGCGCGTGCGAAATCACCAATTCGGCCGACCCGGCCACCTTCACGGTAAACAAGGAATGGGTGATCGAGAACGGCAGTGCGAGCGACCTGAACGAAGCGGCATACATCACGGTGTACTGCAACAACGAAATCCAGAATGGCAACTGGAACGGCAATGAGTGGTACTACGGCGCCTGGCTGGACGGTAATGACAGCCTGGAAGTGACGGTGGACACCACGCAGCAGTCGGCGCAGTGCTACGCAATGGAAGACATCGACCAGCAGACCGGCATCGAGTTTGATACCAACTGCGATACGCAGGTGATCGTGGCCGGCGGCAGCGCCTCGTGCGAGTTCATCAACACGGTGTTCTTCGAGGGCATCCCGACGCTGAGCCAGTGGAGCCTGGCGATCCTGGCGGTACTGACCCTGGGCATCGGCCTGGTGGCCTTCCGACGCTTCACGTAGACCATGTAGGAGCGGCTTCAGCCGCGATCTGCTGAACACGAACCCCGCGGCGGAGTCCTGCCGCGGGGACTGCTCGTCTCAACCTGCTTTACTCAAGCCTTGAACAGACCGTCCGGATCGGCGCCTGCGAAGCAGGCGTCGATCAGGTAGGGCGGCGCGATCGGCAGTGACTTGAGCCGCTCGCGCGAGACGATGGCGGAATGGGCTGTCCTGTCCAGGTCATCCCCGATGAAAGCGATGTCGGGTGCGGTCAGGTGACTGCCGCGGTAACGGCGCAGGGAGAAAGGCCGTGAGTACTCGTACAGGCTCATCTCGCCCTTTGTATTGAAGTAGACGGCAAAGTAACTCATCGCCAGTTCGCGGATCGTCCGGAAGACCGGCGGCCGGAATCGCAAGGAAGTCGTGTTCGACTTGGCGACCGCGCCCCACAGACCGTCTTCCCGGAAAACCGCAATGACGTGGTCGTCGTCATCCACCGCGCGCAGATCCACCAGCAACGGAGGATATCCGATCGATTCCAGCGCAGAGGCGGCGAACACCGCGCCGTCCAGGCAGTGCGCCATTCGTTCCTTCAAAACGTCACGGGGGCACAGAGTCCGTTCGGTGCAGTTGTAGTCCAGCGTATCCAGGAAATCCTGGATGGCCTTGGGTTCGGTCAGTTCAGGCAGCATCGCGCATCGGCATCCCGTTGAGTCAGTTCGCCCCGGCTCCCCCGTCGCCGGAACCATGAGTGCTATTGTTTTTTCAGCGCCGGAGAAACGCAAGCCCAGGATTGGACCACCAGGTAACCGGGGCGGTCGTCCGGCGGGCCAAGCGATGTGCGACAGTCCAGAATTGCCGCCATAATGAACGTCAGGGAGAGAAAAGCGGGCCCGACCGCCGCCACCTCGAGGAGCCAGAACCGGTGAAAAAAAGAAAAAAGGGCCTGATCGCCCTGATCGTAACCGCCTTTTATGTTGCGGGAATCGCATGTGCGGTCGACTCCGTGATGCGCGTGCGCACCGCCCAGGGCGCCATAGCGTGGTCTATCTCGCTGGTGTCCTTCCCTTTCGTTGCGGTTCCCGCTTACCTCGTGCTGGGGCGCAGCAAATTCCAGGGCATGTCCGAAGCGTTTGCGGAAAAGCGGGACGAGATACACACCCTTCTCGACGAGTACGACAGCGGCCTGGGACCCTGGCAGGTCCCGCTGCCGGAGGGTCCGTCCTGGTATCGTTCCGTCAACCGGCTGTCCGGACTGCAACTGACCCGGGGCAACCGGGTCGACCTGCTGGTGGACGGCGACGCCACCTTCGACAGCATTCTGGCGGGAATCGCAGAGGCGCAGGACTACATCCTGTTCCAGTTCTACATGATCCACGACGACGGGCTCGGCCGGCGCGTCAAGTCCGCGCTGTCCGAGCGTGCCCGGGCCGGCGTCAGGGTTTACGTGCTCTATGACGAGGTTGGCAGCAAGGGCCTGCCGGAAAGCTACGTCGAGGACCTGCGCCGGGCCGGCGCCGAAGTGAGTTCGTTCAGGCCCACACAGGGTTGGACAAACCGCTTCCAGCTGAATTTTCGCAACCACCGGAAGATGGTCGTTGTCGACGGGCGGAAAGCCTGGGTCGGCGGTCACAATGTGGGTGACGAGTATCTTGGCCTCGACCCGGAATTCAGCCCCTGGCGGGACACCCACGTTCGGATCCAGGGGCCGGCCGCGCTGCAACTGCAGCGGGTGATCATGTCCGACTGGTACTGGGCCACCAGAGAGATTCCCGAGGTGAACTGGACGCCGGTACCCGCGCCCGGCGCCGATTCCCAGGTCATGATCCTGCCGACGGGCCCGACCGGGCAGCTGGAGGCCGCGAGCCTGTTTTTCGTCGCGGCCCTGAGCGCGGCGAAAGAGCGCATCTGGCTGTCCGCGCCCTACTTCGTGCCGGACGATGCCGTGATGAAAGCCCTGCAGCTGGCCGCGCTGAGGGGCGTCGATGTCCGCATCATCACCACCGGCAAGCCCGACAGCCTGCCGGTGTTCCTCGCGGCGTTTCACTACATCTACAAGCTGCGGGGGCTGGGCATCAGGTTCTACGCCTGGAAGCCGGGCTTCCTGCATGAAAAGGTATCGCTGATCGACGACCGGGTCGCGACCGTCGGCACCCACAATTTCGACAACCGGTCATTCCGGCTGAACTTCGAGGTCGCGTCCATCGTCGTCGACCGCGAGTTCGCGGGCAAAATGGACGCCATGTTCAGACGGGATTTCGCTCACGCGGAAGAGATCGATCCCGAGGCACTGGAACAGAAGCCGTTCTGGTGGCGACTGGGTGTGCAGATCTCACGCCTGGCGGCCCCGGTGCTCTAGTCTGGTGACTTCATCTCTCGTTCAAAGTTGGGAAAGCCACGGCGAATTGAACAGGTGAAGCCCCAGGATCACTGCCGTCACCATCCAGGGAAACCGGCCGAATCGCTCATCCTGGCGGGCCCTGGCAATATAGTATCCGCAGCCGGCCACGATCACGCCCAACTCGACGAACCAGGACCCGGTCGGCAACCGCTCCCAAAGGCCGAATCCCAAGTGGAAACTGGAGCCCGGCCACAGCGCCAGGTCCGCGGGGTGCACCGGCAAGTCGAGCAGAAAGTGGGAGAAAACCGCCAGCCCCACGACCAGCATGGCCCGCCGCCCGAGCCTGAAGAACAGCGCGCCGAACAGCAACGACCAGACAAGCGACATCAGCAGCGAGTGGGACCAGTCGATATAGTCCAGCGAAAAGCCGGGCGGGACGTCCGGTGTCACGGTGACGTGCTCGATCCCGAGCAATACGAAGGGCCCGAAGAGCAGATCGAGCAGCCCGACCCCAAGCAGTATGGCCCAGAATGGTACCCTGGGCTCGCGGGCCCTTAGTACTACCGCGGCGGCAAAATGGCCGGCGTACACGCCTCCTAGGCCCCGATCTTGCCGGACGGCCGCTTGGGCCGGTCCAGCCAGGTCAGCAAGGGCACCGGGACGAGGAAGGCGAGGAATACAAAGATGGCGAGACCGTTGCTTGTCATGGCGTCCTCAATATACCAGCCAGCGGCCGCACCAACTAGGGGCGTAGCCGCCGGCTGACGTATTCCACGTGCTGCTTGAGTTGGTATAGCTCGTCAGAGTACGACAGCGGCACGTCGACCGAGGCCAGTTCATCGGCGAGTTCTTCCAGTTTGCGCCGCTTTGCCTCTCGGTCTTCGATTTCGCCCTCCGCGATCTTTCGGTCCATTTCGAGCAGCAATGCGTACCAACGGTAAATGCGCGAGCGAATTCGCCAGCGGTACAGCGGGCCGGCGAGTTTCGCCAGCGGGACAACGATGACGAGCAGAGGGATCACGAAAATGACGAGGCGGTCGGCAAGCGACGCCGCCCAGAAAGGCAGGTAGCGCTGCAGGAACGGCGGCCCGTACCTGAAATAGTGATCGGCCTCCTTCGTCAGGGTGAAGCCGACGTTGGCCGGCGATGGAAATTCGCCGGGTTTTTCGAGCACCCCGCCCCGCTTCAGCCGTCTCGACAGGACCTCCAGTACCAGCGGCGTGAAAGCCGGGTGGAAACGCTCATTCACGACCACGGTGGCCACGGACGCCAGCGTGGTGTGGTCGGTATCCGGTATGTCGCGCTCCAGATCCAGCAGACCTTCCGAAATCGTCACACTGGAGAGGAAAGGAAAGCGCGCCGTGAAGGCCGCGGCTCGCCGGATATCCAGGAACTGGACGCCGGACAGCCCTATCAGTTGCTGGATGAGTTCGCTCTGCGGCGAAACGGTGAAGAAAGCGGCGTCGACGTCACCTTCGCGCAGCAACTGCACTGCCTTTTCCCCTCCCGCGTCGACCAGCGACAGCCCTGTGCCATGCTTCAGCAGCCCGTTCGCTTTCAACAGGTACTCTGCCACCGCGCGCGTGCCGCTGCCGGGTTCTCCCGCGGCTACGCGATGGCCCTGGAGGCTCGTCAGCTTGTCGAGGGCGAGGCCCTCACGGTAGAACAGCCACATCGGCTCGTAATACAGGCTTCCCAGGCTCGCGAGTTCCGAGTCCCCGACATCGAAGATATCCTCCATGCCGCTCTGCACGAAGGCGATGGAAACGTCGTTTTCCGGATCGGTCAGAAGCTCCATGTTTTCGCCGGAACCGGCGGTTGGGACGAGGTTTACGTCAATGCCTTCCTTCTTCAGCTCGTCCTTCAGGTAAAGGCCCAGTTGGTAGTACCTTCCTTCCTCGTTTCCGGTGGCAAGGGTAAATCCACCGGGTGGCGCCGGATCCACGAATTGGTAAAGGCCGACCGCGACAACGCCGACGACGAGCGCCAGCCAGGCGTTTGCGCGTAGAAATGTGATCAACGACCGCATCCCGGCTAGATTAATGCAGATACCAGGCCCAGGAAAACACCGACGCCAGGGCAGCCCCAGGATGCATCAACGCACCGGGAAGTCGAAATAGGTTTCCGGATAGGGCTCGTCGCCCAGGGTGAAGTGCCACCACTCCTGCTCGTATGGCTTGAATCCGTTCTGCAACATCAGTGAGCGCAATAACAATCGATTGGCGTGTTGCTGCGCCGTCAGGTCCTGATAGGCGGGCCAGGATTCCGGCCCGAAATGGTCCCAGGAGGTACCCATATCCAGCGGCCGACCAGTGGTGGCCTCGACAATGGTGAGGTCCAGCGTGCTGCCTCGCGTGTGCCCCGAACGGTCCGCAATATAGCCTTCAGCGAAGAGGTCGCTCTTGTCGACGTCTGGGTAGTACGAAGCCTTGTTGACCTGATCGTCCAGGTCCCTGGCCCAGCGGACGAAATTGTCGACAGCGCGCTGCGGGCGATAGCCATCGTAGGCCAGGAGGCCGAGTCCGAACGGACGCAGTCGCTCCTGCACCCTGGACAAGGCCATCGCCGCCGCCCGGGTGAGCACGAGGCGCCCGCTTTCGTAACCCTCGACCGGGCGACCCATGAAGTTGTCGGAACCCTCATAGCGGAGGTTTACGCGGAGGTCGGGGATGATTTCGTCAACGTGCACGAAAGTCACGGGCATTGCCTGTCCGGCCCCGACCAGGTCGGCCCGGCTTTGTATCGCCGCAAGGAGCAGCGTCATCGAGAGGAAACCGACGATGACGCCTGTCAGGCAACGGCTCCCTGAAACGACACCGATGCCCATTATGCCCCGGCTCCGGGGTCTGCCAAACATGCTTACTCTCATTGAAGGCGGCTCTTTTATCCCGTGGACAGTGCTTGTGATGCGGCCTCCCCCAACAGGATTCGGCGCACGGTGAGGATACCACGGCTCACAGGAACGCAAGGACTGCACGATCCGGTCTAATGGTTTACCCTGAAAAGTCCAGAATTCAGGACTTTTTGACGAGCGAGCGATCACCCTGATCGGAAGGAAGAGGCCCTCGCGCGGTTTTCAACGCGGTACTTGAGTTGAGTCATCCCGTCGGTTGGCAGAGGCATCCAGGTTGGTCGCGATTCATTAAAATATGCGCATATACTTCACCACGCGGCAGTAGCATGGCGGCTGGCAAACAAAATGCCCTCCACCGCCAGGCCTCCGGTTGGAGAGCCCGGCTGAGGCGTCGCATCAGTTGGTCGCTGCTGCTCAAGCTCATAGCTCTGCTCACTCTCTGGGCGCTCTTCTTCTCGCCCCAGGACCGCATTGAAGTCAACGCCGGGAGCGTTGCCGGCCGCCTGGCCGCCGAACCCACCCCGACACCCGCTATCCAATCCGATCAAGGAACCGACCATGATTGACTTAATGGCAGTAGACCTGTCGCGCCTGCAATTTGCGGCGACCGCGCTCTACCACTTCCTGTTCGTGCCGCTCACCCTGGGGCTTTCGATGATCCTGGTGATCATGGAGGCCACCTACGTGATGACCGGCCGGGAAATCTGGAAACGCATGACGCGATTCTGGGGCATGCTGTTCGGTATCAATTTCGCCATGGGCGTGGCTACCGGCATCACCATGGAGTTCCAGTTCGGCACGAATTGGGCCTATTACTCCCACTATGTCGGCGACATCTTCGGCGCCCCGCTGGCGATCGAGGGCCTGATGGCGTTTTTCCTCGAATCCACCTTCGTCGGCCTGTTCTTCTTCGGCTGGGACCGCCTTCCGAAAGTGGGGCACCTGGTCGTGACCTCGTTGGTGGCCATCGGCTCCAACCTGTCGGCGCTGTGGATCCTGATCGCCAACGCCTGGATGCAGAACCCGGTCGGCGCGGAATTCAACTTCGAAACGATGCGCATGGAACTGGCTTCGTTCAGCGACGTGCTCCTCAATCCGGTGGCCCAGTCGAAATTCGTGCACACGGTGGCTGCCGGTTACGTGACCGGATCCGTGTTCGTGCTGGCGATCTCGGCCTGGTACCTGCTGCGCGGCCGCAACCGCTCGTTCGCGAAACGTTCGATGGCCGTCGCCGCGAGCTTCGGCCTGGCCGCGGCGCTGTCGGTGGTCGTCCTCGGCGACGAATCCGGGTACACCATAACCGAGCATCAGAAGATGAAAATCGCGGCCATCGAGGCCATGTGGCACACCGAACCGCCACCGGCCGACTTCACCGTATTCGGCTGGCCCGACATGGAAGCGCATGAAACGCATGCAGCACTCAAGATTCCGTGGGCCCTGGGCCTGATCGCCACACGATCGGTGACCGAATCGGTGCCCGGCATCCTGCCGCTCGTCGATCACGCCCGGCAACGCGTTGCCAGCGGTATCGAGGCACATGCCGCGCTGCAGGCGCTGCGCGCCAATCCGGACGACCGCGCGGCACGCGAGCAATTCGAGCAGCACAAGGACGATCTCGGCTACGGTCTGTTGTTGTTGCGTTATGTCGAAAACCCGGCCGACGCAACGCCGGATCAGATCGAAATGGCCGCCTGGTCGATCGTGCCCAACGTGCCTGTCCTGTTCTGGACCTTCCGGCTGATGGTCGGGCTCGGCTTCTTCTTCATTGCGCTGTTCGCCTATTCCTTCTACCTGGCCTCCACCGGCAAGCTCGAAAAGCACCGCTGGTACCTGCGCACGGCAATCTGGACATTACCGCTGCCGTGGATTGCCGCCGAATTGGGTTGGATCGTAGCGGAATACGGGCGCCAGCCCTGGGCCATCGAGGGCATCCTGCCGACCTTCCTGGGGGTATCAGCGCATCCGCCCGGCAGCATCATGCTGTCGCTGGGCGGCTTCGTCGCGTTTTACACCACGCTGCTGGTGGTCGACATATTCCTGATGCAACGCATGATCCGCAAGGGACCCGACGGACTGGGCTACTGGCCACCGGCCGAGTCGAAGCACCCCGTAGACAACGGTTCCCCGGACACAAAATGGGAGAGCGCCAATGCTTGACTACGAAACACTTCGAGTTATCTGGTGGTTGCTGCTGGGCGTGCTGTTGATCGGTTTCGCCGTCACCGACGGCTTCGACCTCGGCGTGGGCGCCCTGTTCCGGTTCATCGGCAGGACCGACGACGAGCGCCGCGTGCTGCTGGAATCCATCGAGCCGGTCTGGGAAGGCAACCAGGTCTGGTTCATCCTCGGCGGCGGCGCGGTGTTCGCGGCCTGGCCGCTGCTGTACGCCGCCTCTTTTTCCGGCCTGTATTTCGCCATGCTGCTGGTGCTGGCTGCACTGATCCTTCGGCCGGTGGGCTTCGTATTCCGTAACAAGCTCGAATCGCCCGGTTGGCGCAACGTGTGGGACTGGGCCCTGCTGGTGGGCGGCGCCGTACCGGCACTGCTGTTCGGCGTCGCGTTCGGCAACCTGTTTCTCGGCCTGCCCTTCCACATCAACGAAATCGCCAGTCCGATCTACACCGGAAGCTTCTTCGGGCTGCTGCATCCCTTCGCACTGCTCTGTGGCGTCGTCAGCCTCTCCATGCTGCTGCTGCACGGCGCCGCGTACGCATCGATGAAGGTCGAAGAGCCCATGGCGGCGCGGGCGCGCGGCGCCGGCCGGCTCGCGGGCATCGTGATGCTGCTGGCGTTCACCCTGGCGGGACTATGGTTGTACTTCGGGATCGACGGACTGCGGCTTGTCGGCGAAATGGATCCGAATGGCCCATCCAACCCACTACGCAAAGCCGCGGAGTGGAGCAGCGGCGCCTGGCTGGACAACTTCGCCGCCGCGCCCTGGATGTGGCTTGCCCCGGCGCTGGCCTATGTCGGCGCCCTGCTCGCGCTGCTCACACTCAGGGCAGCCCGTTCCGGCCTGGCGCTGACGGCCAGCGGGCTCGCGATTGCCGGCGTCATCCTGACGGCGGGATTGGCGATGTTCCCGTTCCTCATGCCCTCGAAAACCGATCCGGCGAGCAGTCTCAGCATATGGGATGCTTCCTCCAGCCACACCACCCTGTTCATCATGCTGATCTGCGTGCTGATTTTCATGCCGATCATCCTGGCCTACACGGCGTGGGTGTTCCGCGTTCTTCGCGGGCGGATCACGCTGGAGCACGTGCGCAGCCAGCCCGATATTTACTGAAACAGGAGGACTTGAAAAATGTGGTATTTCGCCTGGATTCTCGGCCTTGGCCTCGCTCTCGCTTTCGGCATCCTGAACGCGCTCTGGTTCGAATTGCGCGAGAGCGAGGAAGACTGATAGGGAATTCCCTGATCGCTAAACGATTGCCTTCCGACGTTGTCGAATGAGTATCAATCTCATTTGATTGAAAGGAGGTATTCGCCATGACAACCGGAATGAAAACCACCTGGTGGGGTTTTCTTTTTCTCGTCTGCGGAATAGCGATCGGTGCGCTGGGCTACTACAGCTGGTCCCTGCACCAACGGCTTGGACAACTCGAGGCCAATGCGGGCCCGGGCCCTCGAGCCCCGGCCCTGGCGTCACAGGCGCCAATGGCCAAGGGTCAGAATCCCATGACCGGCAACTGGGATCCGAACGGCGAGTTTGCCCAGATGCAAAAGCGCATGGATGACATCATGCGCCAGATGATGCCGAACGATCCGCTGCTCAGCCAGAATGGCTTCAGCCAACTCGGGGCTGGCCTCTCCCCGGCATCCCCCGAAGTCACCATGGATGAGGACACCGATCAGTACAAGGTCGTCGTCAAGGTGCCCAAAGGCGAGAATATGCAACTCAACACGGACCTCGCGGACAACACCCTGACCATTTCGGGCAAGGTTCAATCCACCTCGAAGGAAGACGATTCCTCTGGCAAGCAGATTGGGCAGGCCGAATCGTTGAGCGAGTTCTCACAGTCCATCACGCTCGACCACCCCGTCGATGAGGCCGGCATGAAAGTCGATCGCAACGGCGACGACGTGGTGATCACCATTCCCAAGCGCATGAGCTGATCAGAAACCACCGACCGCACCCGGACGTGCGGAAACCTGTCGCGGGGCCCCGCAC
>JASFKQ010000072.1:0-16085 GCA_050118555.1 Lysobacterales bacterium | reverse complement strand
GTCCGCGGTCACAGGCGACTGAGAGTAGTGTCTCAATGGTCGGAGCGCGGACCTTCTATTATGGGAGACGGAAAATGCCCGCACAGCCGATCCAGATCGTTTTCCACAATCTCGAACCTTCGCCCGCTATCGAAGCCGCTATCCGCGAACGCGCAGAAAAACTCGACCGCTACTGTGACGGAATCATGAGTTGCCGGGTGGTCGTCGAATCGCCGCACAAGCACCAGCGGCACGGCAAACTCTACACGGTGCGCATCGACGTCACCGTACCGAACGAAGAACTGGTGGTCACACGCGACCCTGGCGAGGACCATGCACACGAAGACGTGTACGTATCGATTCGAGACGCCTTCGACGCCATGCGCCGGCGCCTGGAGGACTATGCGCGTCAGCGCCGGGGCCAGGTGAAGCGTCACAGCATGCCGCAGCCGGGATTCACACCGGAGCAAAAGTAGCGTTACAGCCCCACTCCATCGGCGGAAATCAGATCACGAGATGGTCAGTCCACCGTCGACCACGATCACCTGGCCGGTAATGTATCCGGCGGCGTCGCTGGCGAGGAATACCAGGGCAGAGCCCAGTTCGGCGGGATCGCCAACGCGTCCGGCGGGGGCTCTGTGCACAATTTTGTTGAAATAATCGGGCGGCAGCTGGTCGGTCATTTCCGATGCAAAAAAGCCTGGCGCCAGGGCGTTGACACGAATACCCTTGCGTCCCGTCCACTGTTGAGCAAGGTCCCGCGTCAAGCCGAGGAGCCCGGCCTTGCTTGCCGAGTAGGCCGCCTGGGGCAATCCGCCGGTGGTCAGTCCCAGCACGCTGCTGATGTTAACGATGCTGCTGCCTGGCTCCATGACACGGCCGCAGGCCTGCGCCATCCAGTAGCAGCCGTTCAGATTCACATCGATCACCGAGCGGAACTGCTCAGGTGCCTCGCGTGTTGCGGGTACCGCGGTTCCGATTCCCGCATTGTTGACCAGCACGTCCACGGCTCCGAACGCAGCCATCGCATTCTCGACAGCTGCAGTACAGGCCTCGGGGTCCGAAACGTCCGTTTGCACACTCAGCGCCCGGCGGCCGAGGCTTTCGACCATGGCCTGGGTTTCTTCCAGCCGGTTGACGCGTCGTGCCAGCAACACGACGTCCGCGCCCGCCTCGGCGAGCGATCGGGCAAACGCGACCCCCAGACCGGAGGATGCGCCGGTTACCAGCGCAATTTTGCCTTCGAGGGAGAACAGGGAAAGTACCGGCCGGTTCATGGGCGCTCCTTGATCGATGCATTTGGCGGATGGGGATTATAGGTCACTCCGGTCCGGGAATTCCCGTGGACAGACTGCAAAATGCCCATCGGTGGCCCGGCGCGGTGCCGCGCCCCGGTTCCAGGATCCCTAGTCGGCCTCCTCCCGACCGCAAAGCGCAGGCCTGAAAACACACAGGAAAAGCGAGTCCTCCTCTACCGTCAATACATGGCTGTCGCCGATCCGGGCCAGGTACAGCACGCCCGGGCCAACTTCGAACGACCGGCCCTCGGCCACGATCTCCAGCCGGGCCCGGCCCCGTATGCAGTAAACCGTCTCCGAGTGGCGCCGGTAACACAGATTAAGCACCGTGCCTGCCTTCACCTTCGTTTCGTGGACCGAGAAGCCCAGGCCGTCCTCCGCCAGCAGCAGGCGAAGGCTGCGCCAGCCTTCTCCCGTCGCTTCGCGCCGCGTGCCGGGTAGCTGTTCGACTCTTCTGAAAATCATCTCTCATCTCCGTTGTTCAATTTTTGAGATCCGGGTCGCGCGAGGTACTATCGCCTTCGTGGGCGGTGCTCGGCAGCGACAGTTTCGCCGGGACCGGCTGCGGAATCGCTACCGATCCGTGACGATTTCCAGACCAATCACTGAGGGTGGTTGAACAGGATGGCGCAGGTGTACCGCTTCAACGGAATCGCCCTGGATTCTGCTACCAGGGAACTGGAGCGCGACGGCCAACGGGTCGACGTGGAGCCCAAAGTCATGGACCTCCTGCTCTGCCTGATTGGAAACCGCGACCGGGCCATGGACAAGGACGAGTTGCAGGAGAAGATCTGGCCCGGCCTGATCGTGACGGAAGCTTCGCTGACGCGCTGCGTGATGAAAGCGCGACGGGCGATTGGCGACGAGTCCCGGCCATATCGCATGATCCGCACAGTGCATGGCTACGGCTACCGCTTCGTGGCTGACCTGGAGAGTGCAGAACCCGCGCCGCAACCGTCGACCGGGCGTCCGGCGCTGCCTTCCAGGCCATCGGTCGCCGTTCTTCCGTTCCGCAACCTTTCCGGCGACCCGGACCAGGCCTGGTTTTGCGAAGGAATCGTCGACGATATCGTCACCGAGCTTTCGCGTTTCCGTTCCCTGTTCGTGATTGCCAGCCATTCCTCGTTCGCGCTGGCGGGACAGGGCCTGACCGTGCAGGAGATCGGCGAACGGCTGGGGGTCGCTTACCTGCTTGATGGCAGCATCCAGCGGTCCGGTAACCGCCTGCGGTTGAATGCGCGCCTGGTGGATGCAGACAGCGAGAAACAGATCTGGGCCGAGCGGTATGACCGCGAGATAGAGGACGTTTTCCGGCTGCAGGACGAACTGGCCCGGGCGATTGCCGCGACCATCGGCGGGCGGGTCGAGGCCACGCGCGGCCGCGAACGCGCCGGAAGCGGAAACCTGGCGGCCTACGACCTCGTGCTGCGTGCACAGGCGCTGTACTATCAAGTCTCCGCCGAATCCGTGGGCGAAGCGATTCCCCTGCTGGAACGCGCGATTGGGCTCGATCCCGGAAATGCCCGGGCCTATGCGCTGCTCGCGGCTTGTCACTCGATCGAAAGCTGGTCGTACTGGAGTTCCGATCCGGAACACAGCCTGAAGTTGTCGCTGGAATACGGCCACAAGTCTATCGAACTCGACGACACCGACAGCCTGGCGCACGCCCTGTACGGCGAGATTCTGCTCGATGACGGGCGGGCGGAGCTGGCGGAATCCCACTTCCTCAGGGCCATCGAACTCAATCCCAATGACATCGCGGGTCGCACGCTGTACGCCTCACTGTTGGCAGCGATGGGACAGCCCGAGGACGGTCTCGAGCAGATCGCGGTGGCCGAGAGACTGGACCCATTCGGCCTGGTCTGGATTCCTTGGGTCAAGCTCACCGTCGAGTTCTCCGCCGGCCGTGACCGCCAGTGCATCGCCACCGCTGCCAGGATGGACCGTATTCCAAACGAGGCCAGGATATGGCTGGCGGCGGCGCACCAGAGGCTCGGTGAACACCAGGCAGCGCAGGCGACCCTGTCCTCGTTTCTCGATCGGGCCGAGCGCGAAATGCCTACCTTTCCCGGCCGGGGCCTCGATGACTGGCGGCCGTTCCTGTCCCGTTACCTCGGTGTCAAACACCGTGCAGATTACGAAGTTATCGTCGGTCTGCTTGTTGAAGCCTGGCGAGACCTTGGCTGAATCCCCGTTGCAGTCCGCGAGGGGATGCGGGCGGACCCAGCCGCCCGCATTGGTTGAGTAGCGCCGCTCAGCCCCACACGATCGCCCACGCAATCCGCGCTGCAGGCAAGGCCGAGGCAACCACGGCAAATTCCGGTACGTGGCTGACGCTCAATCCGGCCAGGACCAGCATGGACAGGCCGATGGCCAGGTTGATGACGGCGCCCGCGCCGCCTTCCGATTCGACCGCCAGCGCGACGAAAATGAAACCACCGGCCCACAGCAGGGCCTGCAGGTACATCGCGGTGGCGGAACTGGACATGGCCCAGGTAGCCACGATCATGATGCCCAGCGCCGGCATGATGGCGAAGCCGGCTTTTGTCGCCCACGACGCCAGTGCGCGCAGGCCGCGGGCCTGGGCCAGCACCCCCCCCACAACGGGGTTGTAGGGGGCGGACCAATGTATGGATTGTGCTTTCATTGCTGCTCTCCTTTCGTGCGTGGCGGCCGCCGTTACATCAGCGGCGCCAGTGCTTTCGTGATTCGGGCCATCTGTGCTTCGCTGGTCAGGTCGGACAGGATGCCGATGAAGCGCGGGTCCTGGACGCCGGAAACGATGTACTGCCAGCGATAAGCCTTGAGGATGCCGTCGCGTATGCGCTGCTCCTCGGTGTCGGTGAAGCCCCGGTTGGCGCTTGCCAGGAAGTAGTCGGCGTCCGCCTCGGATTGGGCCCCGAGAATCCCGTCCACCGCGGCCACCAGCGCAATAAGGTCGGAAACCGCCTCCTCGCGCTCCAGGTCGGTCAACCGCGCGTCTTCGGCGCGCCACTCGATCTCGTCGAGGATGGCGTGCTGCGATTCTTCCCTCCAGTGGTACAGGAACACGTCCCTGTACAGCTCGGAGAGAGCCTCGCAGGGCTTGATGCTCTGCTTGTAGTGCAGCTGCGTGAACAGCTCGATGTGGCAGGTCAGGCCCAGCACCGACCAGGTCGACTTGCCCAGCACCACGTGGGCGACGTCGTTGGGATCTGCCACCAGGCGGTAGCCTTCCGGCATGCCCTCACCGGTCATCCGTTCGATGCGCCGGAACAGTTCCTGGTGCTTCAGTTCCTCGTCGCTGAACCGCACTAGAGCTTCCAAGGCGATCTGGTCGCCGAGCCAGTGGCGCTGGCTGATTTCGAGGACCTTGGCATTGATGAAACGCTCCACCAGGCCAAAGATGTTCGCGTAGGTTCGGCCCTGGATCTGGCTCAGGAACCGCTGTTCATCCGGGGCCAGGAACTCCAGCTCATGGACCAGCGAAAGGCCGTCCGGCAGGAATTTCTGGCCGTAGTCGAATTCACGGCCGCGAATGACGTCCTCGTCAATGTCCCAGTGGACACGCCTGGATACCTCGACGCAGCGGGCATAACGGTCGGCGGCAGGTACGTGGTGTGATACATGCATTTTCAGTTCCTCCATTCGTCTATCCGGGCCAATCCCGGCATGGCTGCAGTGTGCGCATCGGCCGGAGACGAGTCCTGACCGGCTCCTGATGCTTCCCTGACCATTCAATGATCGGGGCGTGACTGCATGATCGGCCGCCTGGGCCGCGGGAAATATGGGAGGAATGTCCCGACGTATGCCTGGTGCCGCGCAGAACATGTGAGAATTGTCCCGATTGACTATCATTGGCACAGGAAACGCCCGTGTTGGGCGCAGGGCCGCGCCGATGCCGCAGCACCAGCAGACAATCCGATACGCGACCACCCGGGATGGCGTGCGCCTGGCCTGGGCGAAGTCGGGACCAACTTCCGTAAGCGCGCCGGCGCTGGTGCGGGCGGCGACCTGGATCACGCACCTGGAATACGACTGGGAAAGCCCTGTGTGGCGGCACTGGGTACGCTATCTGGGCGATCACTTTCAGCTGATTCGCTACGACGAACGCGGTTGCGGCCTGTCCCAACACGACGTGGAAGATCTTTCCGCGGACCACTGGCTGCCCGACCTGGAAACGGTCGTCGAGGCGGCACAGCCGGCTGAACCTTTCGTCCTGCTCGGCGTGTCGCAGGGCGCCTGCGCCTCGGTGGCATATGCGGTGAAACACCCGGAACGCGTTTCCCACCTCGTGCTCTACGGCGGTTACGTCCAGGGCTGGTCGCTGCGCGATAACCCTGATCACGTCCGTGAGTACAGCGCACTCGTCGATTTCGCGGAACTTGCCTGGGGCCGGCCCGATCCGCTTTACCGCAGGCTGTTCACCAAGCGCTTCCTGCCCGCCGGCACCGAAGAACAACTGCAGTGGTTCGACGAACTCTGCGCCCGTAGCGTCAAGCCGAACATGGCCGGCCGGCTTCTGCGCAGCCGCGGCACCGCGGATGTCACGGATTTGCTGGAGCAGGTGCGTGTGCCCACCCTGGTCGTCCACGCGCGCGGCGACCTCGTCTCTCCGTTGAGCCAGGGCCAGACACTGGCCGCCGGCATACGCGGTGCCGAGTTCGTGCCCCTGGAATCGCACAACCACATCCTGCTGGAGCACGAGCCTGCCTGGGGGCGTTTCCAGGAGGCGGTGCTGGAATTTACCGGCGTTGGCGACCGCGCCGAAAGTGCGGTGTTCGAGAGCCTGTCGCCGCGCGAACGGGAGATTCTGTCGCGGCTCATCAGTGGCCTGACCAACGTGGAGATCGGCAAATCGCTTTTCATCAGCGAAAAGACGGTCCGCAACCAACTCACCCGGATTTTCGAAAAGCTGGGCGTCAGCAACCGCGCCCAGGCGATCGTGCTCGCCAGGGACAGCGGTTTCCGTGAGGGAAGCTGACGCCGGCAAGCTCTCAGCCAACGGTGGCCTCCCCGGTGGCCGAACGCCGTGTGCCGCCGTGGCGGGGCGTGCTGACGTCGCGGAAGGCCAGCATTTCCAGGATTCGCTCCGATGCGCCATCGTAGAAACCGTGGCGGGGTTGGAAGCTGCGCGGGTTCCGGAAGGTGCCGAACACCATGTCCCACAGCGGCAGGTCTGAATAGTTGTAGCGATGGATGCCGCGGCCGTGATGCACGCTGTGGCTCTCGGGCCGCTGGATGAAGTAGCCCAGCCAGTGGGGCGTGCGGAAGCTTGCATGCTGGAACATCGCGTTGAAGGTCAGGAACAGCGTGGCGATGACACCGGCTTCGACCGTCAGCCCGAGCAGGGGGAAGAACACCAGGCTGCTGATGCTGGTGAACATGAAGTTGTCCAGCGGGTGCAACCAGTAGGCGCCGTAGGCGTCCAGGCTCTCCGCGCTGTGGTGCATCTGGTGTCCCATGCGCCACAGCCAGTCGTAAGAGTGCGCAAGGCGGTGATACCAGTAGTGGCCGAATTCGTACACCAGGACGCCCGCGGCCAAGCCGCCCCATGTACCCAGGCCACTCAGGTCAAACAGGTGCCGGTCGCCGATCAGTGTGCCCCAGAACCCGGCAATCAGGCCGGCGGACACGAAGGTCACCACGGTGACGATGGTCGCCCGCAGGCGCCAGAATTTGGTGGAGTCGTGGCTACGGCCCCGCACGGCCCGGTCGAGCAGGATGAAGGCGGGTATCAGGCCAATGGTGGCCAGGGTCAGGAAATCCGTCATTTTCGTTACCTCCGGTAGAGTCTCAAGCGAATAAGCTTTCAACCATCGGGGCGTAACGATGGACGGAACATTGTTACTCGTCCCGTTACAACGGTTCGAACTTGCAGTAAGTGCCTGTTTTGACTGTGCTATCCAGGTAGCGCCCGGCTTCAGGCATCTGCTCCGCGATGCGCTTTATGGCGTCGCGGACACGCCGGGTGACGTTCACGCGAGCCCGCTCCGCGGCGCGTCCGGCGGGCCTGGCGCGGCCGCCCAGCCCGAAGGCGCGTGACAATTCACGCTGCAGGGCGTCCTGCTCGGCGAGCAGCGGGTCGACGCGGCCCGGGTCATTCAGTTCCCTGGCCTCTTCGAGCGCTTCGGCGATTTCTTCCAGCCGGCGGCGGTATGACTCGCGGGCCCTGGCGTCGAGGCCGGCCCCGGTGTCCCCCGACTCCACTACCGCGGGCCCGCCGGGCGAGTTCAGGTCGAGCGCGTGGAACTCCGTGCCGGGCGCCTCCAGGAGCCGCGCCAGGATCTGCATTCCTTTGCTGTCGCGGATGTTGGCTTTACGGCTACCGTGGATCACCTGCCAGTACTCGCCGGCCGGAAGCAGCTTCACGGCGGCCGGTGGCCGTAGATGTCCGGTCGGGCGGTCCGTCGCCACCTGCGCCTCTCGGCCGCGGGAATCGTGGACCAGGTGCGCCGCGCCCATTCGACTTGCGACTTTCAGCCCCTCGGAGTGGTAGGCCCCGGCTGAATCGGTATCGCCCAGGAAGTTGGCCAGCCGGGCCAGCGTCAGCGCGACGGGCCCACTCCAGCACATCCCGTAAAGCCCCGCGTGGCCACATATTGCCTGGGACTGTGACAGGGAGTCGAAGGCGCGCCGCGCCAGATCCTCATCTCCCCGCAGCACCGCGTACTCGCCCAGCCATTGCAGGTTCGACATCTCGCGCATCCCGACCAGCCGTTCGATCACCTCCTGCGGGCAGATCGCCTCCGCGGCTTCCTTGGCTCCCGCGCGGCAAAAGTAATAGGCCACCATGGGCCTGACAAAGCGGTCATCGGCCCCCGTGGCGCTTAAGGCTTCCGCCACACGCTGCCAGGCAGCCTCCAACTCGTCGACGTTCGCCTCGGTGTTGGTGACCCGCAGGTTGAATGACTGGATGGACAATGGCACCTGCGCCATCCGGTCCCCGGCGCGAGCCGCCGATGCTTCCGCCCGCGCGATACGCTCGCCGGCTTCAGCGAAGTCGCCGTGGATGGTGGACTGCAAGGCTCTCGCGCTGTCGACACGCCACTGGTAGTGGGGCAGGCCGATGCGCAAAGACAACCGTTCGCAGGCGTCGATTGCCGAGGCCATTTGCGCTGGTTCGGCCAGCTCGAGAGCATCGATGAACTGGAGCAGGTGCGCGCGGAACCGGGCCGGAATATCGTCGAAGCGTCGCGCCAGAGCTTCGAATTCAGTCGTCAGCGTCCGGCGTTCGCGGGCGGGCGCCAGGTCCATCAACGCCGAAATGGCGGAGGTCAGCGTCTGAAACAGAATCTCCTCGTCTCCGCATTTCCGCGCCAGGGCCACCGCGTCCTGAGCCATCCGGATGGGGCCTTCCGGATCGGCTGCGGGTTGCAGGGCGGCGGCGAGCCGAGCCTGCAGGCGGGCCCACTGTCCAGGATTACGCTCGCATTCCAGGCTGGAGCGCGCGTCCTGCAGAAAGCCGACCAACTCGGGGTCGACCTTGCCGACGGCGAAGGAACCGCCGCGGGTCAGGGCGGCGTGCGCCATCAATTCGGCGTCGCCGAGTGTGCGGGCCAGTTGGAAGGCCTCCCGGCACAGCTGATTGCCGGTGTCGATCTCCCCGGCCCGGAGGCAGGCCGCGGCGGCTTGCAGCGACAGGGCACAGCGTTCGGCAGGGTCCGCAGTCGGCCCCGCACCGAAGCACTCCAGGGCGCGTCGGTACAGGCTACAGGATTCCGCCAGGGCCAGCCGCTCTCCGGCCCGCGCCGCTGCCCGGCGCCAGGCGTTCACCGCGTCTTCACGCCATGCTGCGCCGGCCGCCATGAAATGCTCGGCCATCTCCGACCAGAGTTCGTCTGACCCGGTCCCGGCCTGGCTTTCCAAGTGGCGGGCCCGGCGCAGGTGCAGTTCCCTGCGATGGGCCGGCTCGAGATCGGCGTAAAGCGCGTCGCGGTGGAAAACGTGCGCAAAGCGGCAGGCGGATGGTCGGGTTTCCAGTAGTAACGACGCGGTCACGGCGGGCTGCAGCGTTTCCTGTACCGCGCTCTCGTCCCGGTCGAGCAGATCGGCCAGCGCCGGCAGGTTGAATTCCCTTCCGACCACGGACGCTGTCTCGAGCGCCTCATAGGTTGCGGCCGGCAGGGTCGCCAGGTGCTGCCGGATGACCTGACGCACGCTGCCGGGCACGGGCAGGTCGGCGGGCTGTCCGGTGTCGTTGCTGCTCAGCAACGCCAATACTTCGGTCAGGAACAGCGGGTTGCCTCCCGTGGTGGTCAGCAACTGGCGGACCCTGGCCTCCCGCGCCGGGTGGCCGGTTTGCTGCTCGAGCCACTCCCGCACGTCCGCTTCCGCCAGCGCGGAGGGCCGCAAGTGGACCGCATCGCGGGCGCAACGCCACAGTGGCGAAGACGGGTCGGCCAGCCGGGCTTCGAGTTCCCGAAAAGTGCCGATCAAAAGAAAGCCCGCCGCCTCGGAGTGCTGGCCAGCATACTGGAGAAGCGACAGCGAATCGTCGTCGGCCGCATGCAGGTCCTCGAGGATCATCACGAAGGGTTGCTGCGCCGCGGCGTCCGTCAGCAATGCCCGTACCGACTCGAGCAGCTGGAACCGGGCCTGCTCCGGTTTCAGCCGCGCGAACCCTCCGGCGGCCTGGTCAGCCAGTTCCGGAAGTAAGCGGGCTAGTTGGGCCGCATGGGCGCCGGGTGGGGGGAAGTCGGCGAGTAATGCCCGCAGGCACTGGGTCCAGGGCCAGTAGGGCGGCGCGCCGCCCGCTTCCCAGCAGAATCCCCGGTAGACCGGAAAGCCCATATCCTGGGCGCGGTCCGCAGCCCAGCGGGCCAATGCGCTCTTGCCGATGCCGGGCTCGCCCGAGATCAGCGACACGGCGCCCCGGCCCTCGCCCAGGCCGGTGATGATCCGCTCCAGCGAACTCAGTTCCGCCTGGCGGCCGATGAGGGCCTGTTGCCGGCCTGGCATGTTCGTCGCCACGCCGACATGATAATCGAAAAGCAGAAAAGCCCGGCTCCGGCGCCCGAAGAGAATTCATTCGGATTCGGTCAGTTTCTTGAGCCAAATCATCTGGTCCCTTTCCTGGCGTATTATCTTGAGGGCGGAAGAACAGGCCTTTCATCGAGGGTGCGGCCATGCTGAGTGACAAGCAACTCAACGAGTTCAAGAAGAAGTTGGATGCCCGCTATGCGGAATTGCGAGAAGAAATCCGGCAGGAACTTCTTGATTCCGACGAGGAGCATTACATCGACCTCGCCGGGCAGGTCCACGACCTCGAAGAGGAGTCGGTCGCCGACCTGTTGGTCGACCTCGACCTGGCGGAAATCGACCGGCACGTGGAGGAGATCCGCGAGATCGACGCCGCCCTGCTGCGGATCGCGCGCGGAACCTACGGCATCTGCGCCGACTGCGATGACGAGATCGAAGTCGAGCGGCTGCGCGCCCATCCGACCGCGCGCCGCTGCGAGCCCTGCCAGACCAACTTCGAACGCAACCACGCGGGGCCGAAACGCTCGACGTTGTGAACCGGCGCCCCGGTAGTCAGGCGGGCACGCGCGAGCGGCAAACCGTCTGGGTGAGTTCGCCGCTTTCCCAGACCACGACCATGGAGCGCCAGTCCTCGACGAAGTGGTCGGCGTCTTTCTTTCCCAGCAACTCCAGCATCCGCGGATAGAGATCGCCACGCAGGCGCTCGTATTCCTCCCGCGACAGGCGGCGGTACCAGGGTGTGACGTCCTCGACCCGCACGTCCGTGAACCCGGCTTCCCTGAGCAGGCGCCCGTAGGTTTCGGGCGTTTCCAGCGCATAGGTCAGCCCCTCCATCTCGAAGAAGTAGAGCATGTCCCGGCTGGGTGTCGGCGCGCTCGTGGTCCATTCGTAGTTGTGCATCGCTCCGCCGGGCCGAAGCATGCACCGGAGCTGGGCGAACAGGTCCCGCTTGTCCTGAATCTGCGTCAGGGCGCCGGCGCTGACCGCCACGTCGAAGGAGTCGTCGGCAAATGGCAGAGGCCCGGGATCGACGAGCGCGAATTGCACACGGTCCTCGAGCCCAAGGTGCGCGGCCCGCTGACGCGCAAGTTCGATGAGTTGCGGTTCGATGTCGACGCCGGTCACGAGCGCACCGTGCGCAGCAGCCAGGTGGCAGGCCGGTCCGCCGAGACCGCTGCCGATGTCGAGCACCTGCTTCCCCTCGAGGTCCAGGCCCGCGACCAGTGCGTCGGTCTGCGCGGTGCCGCCGGGCGCCATATAGCCCTTGCCCCAGATCAATTCGAGCATCTTGATCATTGCATCGTGATATTCAGTGTCGCTCGTCATGGTCCATGTCCCGACAGGAAGAGCCGCTAGGTTATACTAGCGGGTCTTCTGATCGTCAAAGTACCCAGGAATAAATCACCCATGAACGCACATCTAAACAACTCTCTTTTGGTTCGTCCGATCCTCGCAGTCTGCCTGGCGGCCGTTCTCCTCGCAGCCTGTGGCAAGGAGCAAGGCACCGAACCGGCTGAAACGGCAAATACCACACCGGCCCCCGCGGTGGCCCCGGCGGCCGAAGAGTCCGGCGAAGTCGGCGCGGACGCAATAAACGAGGCGGATTATCGTCGGCACGTGGAGATCCTGGCATCCGACGAGTTCGGAGGCCGGGGCCCCGGAACGCATGGTGAAGACCTGACCGTCGATTACCTGGTCAGCCGCTTCAAAGAATACGGACTGGAGCCCGCCAACGGCGATAGCTACACGCAGGACGTGCCGCTGACGTCGGTGGAAGTGGTGAACGACCCTGACCTGGTGATCAGTGGCGGCGAGGATGATGACCTCGTGCTGGCGTACCGCACGGAACAGGTCATGGGGACCCGGCACCAGGAGACCTCGGCCGCGATCGACGGCTCGGACATGGTTTTCGTCGGCTATGGAATCAATGCGCCCGAGAGGAATTGGAACGACTACGAGGGCATCGACGTCAAGGGGAAGACCGTCGTCATGCTCGTCAACGATCCCGGTTACGCCACCCAGGATCCGGATTTGTTCAACGGCAACACGATGACCTATTACGGCCGCTGGGACTACAAGTACGACGAGGCCGCGCGGCAAGGCGCGGCGGGCGCGCTGATTATCCACGACACGCTGCCGGCAGCCTATGGCTGGGCGACCGTCGAGAACAGCTGGACCGGTCCGCAATTCGACATGGTGTTGCCTGACAAGGGTGAGAAACTGGCGCAGATGGAAGGCTGGTTGACCAAGGACTCCGCCAGGAAAGTGTTCGCCAAAGCCGGACTGGATCTGGATGCAATGTACGAGGCTGCCCGGAAGCCCGGCTTCAAGGCCGTCCCAATGCCGCTCAAGGCCAGCACTGCGCTCGAAACCAAACTCAATACCATCGATTCCCACAATGTTGTGGCGATGGTGAAGGGCAGCGAGGCGCCGGACGAGGTGTTCATCTACATGGCGCACTGGGACCACCTCGGCACCGATCCCAAGCTGGAAGGCGACCAGATCTACAACGGCGCCCTCGACAACGCCAGCGGCACGGCCGCGCTGCTTGAGATCGCCCACGCCTATGCCACGCTGCCCAAGCCGCCGCGCCGCAGCGTGCTGTTCCTGTCGCCCACCGCGGAGGAGCAGGGTCTGCTGGGCTCGCTCTATTACGCGACCCACCCGCTGTTCCCGTTGGCGAAGACCGTCGGTGGCCTGAACATGGACGGCATGAACAATGTCGGGCCGACCCGCGACGTGACCGTCGTCGGCCTGGGCATGAGCGATCTAGATGATTACCTGGCGTCCGCCGCGGCGGCCCAGGAGCGCGTCGTCGAAGGCGACCGCGAATCCGAAAAGGGCTACTACTACCGCTCCGACCACTTCGAACTGGCGAAGGAAGGTGTGCCCATGATCTATCCCGGAGGAGGCTACGACGACCGGGAGAAGGGCGTGGGCTATGGCATGGAAAAAGCCAACGAGTACACCAACGACCGCTACCACCAGGTGACGGACGAGTACGACCTGAGCTGGAACGTGGCCGGCGCCATCGAGGACGCGAAGATGTTCTTCCAGACCGGACTGGAAGTCGCCAACAGCGACGACTGGCCGAACTGGAAGGAAGGCACCGAGTTCAAGCAGAAGCGCGACGAGGAACTCGCCGGAAAGTGACGCCGGCAGTCGGCCGATGAAGGTAGCGGTCATCGGCGCCGGGCTGGCCGGACTGACGGCGGCCCGGATTCTCGATGGCCAGAACTGCGAGGTCGTCGTGCTGGACAAGGGGCGCGGTGCGGGCGGGCGCATGAGCACGCGGCGCGACGGTGAGCTGCGCTTCGACCATGGCGCGCAGTATTTCACCGTGCGGGATCCCCGTTTTATGCGCGATGTCTTCACATGGCGGGATCGCGGAATCGTGCAGGCGTGGCAGGCCCGCATCGCGGTGATCGGCGACGGTCCAGCCGAAGCCCTGGATTCCCAACAGGAGCGCTTCGTCGCGTTGCCGGGCATGAGCGCCGTGTGCAGCGAAATCGCCGGCGCACTGCCGGATTGCCGCTTCGGCTGGGAGGCTCGATCGGCCCGTTTCGAGGACGGGCTCTGGCGTGTCGAGTCCACCGCGGGCGAGCAGGTTCAGGCCGACGCCGTGCTGCTGGCAGTGCCGCCGGAACAGGCCCGGGCGCTTTGCCCCGGCTCGGCGCTGGAAGCCGGCCTCGCCGGCGTCCGGATGCTGCCCTGCTGGGCCGTGATGGCCCTGTTCGATCAATCGCTGTCGACGGCGTGGGACGCCGCCTTCGTCAACCAGGGCCCGCTGTCCTGGGTGGCCAGCCAGGCTGCGAAGCCGGGCCGCCCGGCGGCCCATGCCTGGGTGCTGCACGCCAATCCGGCCTGGAGCCTCAGACACCTCGAAGACGAGCCCCAGGCCGTCGCGGAACGCCTGCTCCAGGCTGTGGTTGAATTGCACGGGGCAGAAGCGGTTCGGGTCGAAAAGTCGGCGGCCCACCGCTGGCGCTACGCGGTGGCCGAACGGCCGCTGGAGGAGGGCGCCCTGTTCGATCCTGCGACCCGGCTCGCGGCCACCGGCGACTGGTGCCACGGCTCCCGCGTCGAGGGCGCCTTCCTGGGCGGAGTCGCGGCCGCGGGACGGATGATAGCTTCGGTCCAACCCGGTTACGAGCGCTGAATTTGGTGCTAAGCTGGCGCCATGAACGCCGCATTCCGCATCGTGATCGTCCTGGTTTGCCTGTGTGCCTTCCCGGTCGCCATGGCCGATACGGAGAGTGATATCACCGCTGCGCTCGATTACTACGCCGAGATGTGGAACGAGGGGGATGTCGAGGCGCTTCACGGCTACTACAACCCGGACTTCGTTCTGGTGACCTCGGCGGGGACCATCCCCCTGCCGCAACGGCTGGACGATATCAAGGCATTGGGCGGCAGCGGCAAGGACCGCGGAGAGTTGAGCTATTACGGCGTGACCGTCAGGCCGCTGGGCGACGGTCACGCAGTGGCCTGGGGACGGGCCAGGCTCAAGTTCGGGGACGGCTCATCGATCGATAACCAGTTCTCGACCGTCTACGTCAAGACGCCATTCGGCTGGAAGGCTTTGTTGACGCACCAATAGCATCGCCGGCGGTCACCTGCTGGACGCATCGTTGATCTTGTGCTCTATTGAAAGAAGGCCGCTTGCAGATGGCGGAACTCGCAGGGACGCGTGGCAGATTAAAACCACAACCGACCTGGAGGGTTCCTTGGCCAGAGCAGAAGACTGGTCAATCGAAGACTTGTTGGAGCGGCTGGCCACCCCGGCTGCCGGCGAGGCGTGGAAGGCCTTCCTTCGCAAATTCACCCCCCTGCTGGTCAGCATCTGCCAGCAATATCACCACGATGAACAGCGTTTACGCGACTGCTACCTGTTCGTGTGCGAAAAACTCTGTGACGACGCGTTCGCTCGTCTGCGCACCTATCAAAAAGTACAGGACGCCCGGTTCTCAAGCTGGCTGAGAGCCGTGACCGCAAACCTGTGCGTGGACTGGCTGCGCGGCGAGTTCGGGCGGCAGCGGCGGTTCCGCGCCATTCAGCGCCTGCCGGAGCTGGAACAGGCGGTGTACGAGCAACGTTACGAGCAGGGGCTGAGCATCGCCGAGTGCTACGAGGCGTTGTCCGTGAAGTTCCCGGAGCTGACCGAGGTTCGGTTGGCGGGAGTCATTCGTCGAGTCAACAGCGAACTGACCTCGCGCCAGCACTGGTTGTTGTCCCGGCGTGGGCGGGCCGTTGTTTCCTTCGATGATCCGGAGATCCGCCGCGAGGCGTCGCTTGCGACTGGCGGCGGTGACGATCCGGAAAGCAGTGTGCTGAGCCGCGAAGAAGTGGAACGGGTGGACCTTGCCTTGCAGAAACTCGAATCGGACCAGCGCGTGCTCCTCAAGCTGAGATTCCAGCAGGGCCTGACGCTCAAGGAAGTCGCGCGCCTGGCCGGGCTGACCGACGCGTTCCAGGCTCGTTACCAGCTGCAACTCGCTTTGGACCAGCTCAGGAAACTGCTCACCGACTGAACCCATTTCTGCAATTCCGCTTCGCGCGTCCGTTACAGGGCATCGAGGGGTCGCTTTCGATAACGAAAAGGGCTCGAGTGGAAACGCAGTAATGGACATTGACCGAATTATCGATGCTTTAAAGCAGGCGGCGGACGAGGAGCCGAAGCCGAACGGCGCTTGCCTGGATCCGGGGCAACTCGCGGCATTCATGGACGGGGGGCTGAGCTTCGAGGAGCGCGCTGCCGCAGAGCGCCACCTGGCAGGTTGCGACCATTGCCTGGCTCAGCTCGCCGCCATGTTGCGGAGTGCGGGAGGGACGGACGTTCCTTCTTTG
>JASFKQ010000071.1:0-16108 GCA_050118555.1 Lysobacterales bacterium | reverse complement strand
GAAGCGGCCTCGATCCCCGAGCGCGTCTTCGATTCTGAGCAGCTGGTTGTACTTGGCGACTCGGTCGGAGCGGCACAGCGAGCCGGTCTTGATCTGTGTCGCCGTGGTGGCGACCGCGAGGTCGGCGATCGTGGTGTCCTCGGTTTCACCCGAGCGATGGGAAATCACGGCGCTGAAACCGGCGTCTCTGGCCATCGCGATGGCCGCCAGCGTCTCCGTCAGCGTTCCGATCTGGTTCAGCTTGATCAGGATCGAATTGGTGATGCCCATCTCGATGCCGCGCCGGAAGATTTCGGTGTTGGTCACGTAGATATCGTCCCCCACCAGCTGGATATCGTCCCCCACGAGGCGGGTGAGCGTGACCCAGCCGTCCCAGTCGTCTTCGGCCATGCCGTCCTCGATGCTGATGATCGGGTACTGCCGCACCCAGCTGGCGAGGTATTCCGCGAACGCGTCAGGCTCGAACGATCTGCCCTCGGACTCCAGCACGTATTTGCCGTCCTTGAAGAATTCCGAAGCGGCCGGGTCGAGCGCCAGGCTGACGTCCTCGCCCACCTTGTAGCCGGTTTGCTCGATGGCCTCGAGGATCGTCTCCACCGCCGCCGCGTTGGACGGCAGGTCGGGCGCGAATCCCCCCTCGTCGCCGACCGCCGTGCTCAGTCCCCTGCGGTGGATCACGGACTTCAGCGCATGGAAAATCTCCACTCCGCAGCGCAGCGCCTCGGCGAATGAGCCGCGCCCCAGCGGAACGATCATGAACTCCTGCAGATCGACGCTGTTGTCGGCGTGCGCGCCACCGTTGATGACGTTCATCATCGGCACGGGCAACAACAGTTCCTCGCTCTGGGCCAGCCGCGCCCACAGCGGGCGCTTTCCCTCGGCGGCCATCGCGTGTGCGGCGGCCAGCGACACGCCGAGCAGGGCGTTGGCGCCGAGCGCGGACTTGTTCGGCGTGCCGTCGAGCTCGATAAGCCGGGCGTCCAGCGCCGCCTGGTCATCCGCATCACTGCCCTCGAGCGCCGACGCGATGACGCCGTTGACGTTGCCGACGGCCTTGGTGACGCCCTTGCCGTTGTAACGGTCGGGGTCGCCGTCGCGCAGCTCGATCGCTTCGCGGGCGCCCGTCGAGGCGCCGGACGGCACTGCGGCCCGGCCGAAAGCGCCGGATTCGAGCGTGATCTCCGCCTCGAGCGTGGGATTGCCCCGGGAATCGAGAATCTCGCGGGCGTGGACGTTTTTGATTTTGCTCATTACAGTTCCTTGGAAGATGGGTTGGGGACTGTTACCCCGGGTGTCGTTTGCTCACGGCATCGAGGTCCCTGAGCGTTGTGAGTAATTCTTCGACCTTGTCGAGCGGCCAGGCGTTCGGTCCGTCGCTCAGCGCTTTGTCCGGCTCCGGATGCGTCTCCATGAACAGCCCGGACACGCCGACGGCGACGGCGGCGCGCGCGAGCACGGGTACGAATTCCCGCTGCCCGCCCGAAGAGGTACCCTGTCCGCCGGGCAACTGCACCGAGTGCGTCGCATCGAACACGACCGGACAGCCCGTCTCGCGCATCACCACCAGCGAACGCATGTCGGATATCAGGTTGTTGTAACCGAAGGAGACGCCACGCTCGCAGACCAGAATCTGGCGATTGCCGGTGGCGCGGGCCTTGTCGACCACGTTCTTCATCTCCCAGGGGCTCAGAAACTGGCCTTTCTTGATGTTGACCGGCAGCCCCGCGGCAGCGACGCGGTGAATGAAATTGGTCTGGCGGCACAGGAAAGCGGGGGTCTGCAACACATCGACCACTTCGGCGACTACGGGAATCTCCGTGTCCTCGTGCACGTCCGTCAGAACCGGAACGCCGACCTGGCGTTTCACCTCCGCGAGAATCCGCAGGCCCTCGTCAACGCCCAGCCCGCGAAAGCTGTCGCCGGACGAGCGGTTCGCTTTGTCGAAGGAGGACTTGTAAATGTAGGGCACGCCGAGGCGGCCGCAGATGTCCTTCAGCGCGCCGGCGGTGTCGATGGCCAGCGATTCCGATTCGATGACACAGGGCCCGGCGATCAGGAACAGCGGATGGTCGAGGCCAGCCTCGAAACCGCAAAGGTTCACAATTGCGCCACTCCTGCGGGTAGCTCGCCCTGCTGTTCCCGCAGGGCCGCTTCGATGAACCCGGTAAACAGAGGGTGACCATCGCGTGGCGTGGACGTGAATTCCGGGTGGAACTGGCAGGCGATGAACCACGGATGCTCAGGCAATTCGATGATCTCGACCAGCGTTTCGTCCATGGACATGCCCGAAAGTACCATCCCGTGCTTCTGGAACACATCGCGATAGCGGTTGTTGAATTCGTAGCGGTGGCGGTGGCGTTCCCTGACGATCTCCCGCCCGTAAAGCTTGCGCACCAGCGAACCTTCGCGCAGTCGGCATTCCTGGCCGCCCAGCCGCATGGTGCCGCCGAGGTCGGAGGTCTCGTCGCGCTTTTCGACCTTGCCGGAGGAATCCAGCCATTCGGTGATCAAACCGATAACGGGATGCCGGGTTTCCGGATTTACCTCAGTGGTGTTCGCACCCTCGAGGCCGCAGACGTTGCGGGCGAATTCGACCGCCGCCGCCTGCATGCCGTAACAGATACCCAGGTATGGTATACCGTTTTCCCGCGCGTAGCGGATGGCGTTGACCTTGCCCTCGAACCCCCGCTCCCCGAAACCGCCGGGCACCAGGATGGCGTCCGCGTCCTTGATGGCGGAAAGGTCGCCATCCGCCAGATCGTCGGATTCGACGCGCGTGATGTTGACCTTGATACGCTGCCGCAGGCCGCCGTGCGTAATCGCCTCGGTCAGCGACTTGTAGGCGTCATGGTGCTCGACGTACTTGCCGACCATCGCGACGCTCACCTGGTGGCGCGTGTCGATGGTGCGGTCGACGACCTCCAACCAGTCGTCCAGGTTGGCCGGCTTCGTCGCCTTCTCTTCCAGGCCGAGCCGCTCGATCACGATCTCATCCAGCTTTTCCTTGTAAAGCATGACCGGGATGTCGTAAATGCTGTTGCGGGCGTCCAGGGCCGTGATGACCGCCTTGGTCGGAACGTTGGTGAACAGCGCGATCTTGGCCCGTTCCGCCTCCGACAGTTCGATCTCGGACCGGCACACCAGCACATCCGGCTGGATGCCGATGGAGCGCAGCTCTTTGACCGAGTGCTGGGTCGGCTTGGTTTTGATCTCGTTCGCGGCACGCAGGAACGGCACCAGCGTCAGATGCATGAACATCGCGTTGCGGCCGTATTCCACGCCCAGCTGCCTGATCGCCTCCAGGAAGGGTAGTGACTCGATGTCGCCGACGGTGCCGCCGATCTCGATCATCGCGATGTCGTAGCCTTCCGAGGCGCGGATGACCCAGTCCTTGATTTCGTCGGTCACGTGCGGAATGACCTGCACCGTGGCGCCGAGGTAATCGCCGCGGCGCTCCTTGGCGATCACGTTGCTGTAAATTCTGCCGGTGGTACAGTTGTTCAGCTGGCCCATACGGGTACGCACGAAGCGCTCGTAATGGCCGAGGTCGAGGTCAGTCTCCGCCCCATCGTCGGTCACGTAGACCTCGCCGTGCTGGAATGGGCTCATCGTGCCGGGATCGACGTTGATGTAGGGATCGAGCTTGACCAGGGTGACCTTCAGGCCCCGTGACTCGAGAATAGCCGCCAGCGCAGCGGCCGTGAGGCCTTTTCCAAGTGAGGAAACGACCCCGCCGGTAACGAAAACGAGAGTTGCCATGCCAGAACCCTGTAGTTGAGAGGTGCAAGTTCTGGAAGCACATTGTACGGCATGCAGAAGCCACTTGAAAACCATCGTTAAACAGGGGAACATCCATCGCGCCGCCCGCTGCCGCCATAGCAAATCCGACCGCCAATGAGCAACCAGTATCGCGCTGAAGACATCGAAGTACTGACGGGGCTGGAGCCCGTAAAACGCCGGCCGGGCATGTATACCGACACCAGCCGGCCCAACCACCTGGCGATGGAAGTCATCGACAACAGCGTGGACGAAGCACTGGCCGGACACGCGGGGACCGTGTCCGTAACAGCGCACGAGGACGGTTCGGTCGAGGTCTCCGACGACGGCCGGGGCATGCCCGTCGACATCCATCCCGAGCAGGGGATGCCGGGTGTCGAGCTGATCCTGACCAAGCTCCACTCCGGCGGCAAATTCTCCGACAAGAACTACCAGTTCGCCGGGGGGCTGCACGGTGTCGGCGTGTCGGTGGTCAATGCCCTCTCCAGCAAGCTGGAGGTCTGGATCAAGCGGGACGGCATCGAGCATTTCATGGCGTTCGCGGACGGCGAAAAGACGGGCGAACTCGAGCAGGTCGGCACCGTCGGCCAGCGCAACACCGGCACCCGCATCCGCTTCTGGCCGAATCCGAAGTACTTCGATTCCCCCAATTTCTCGATGACTCGCCTGCGCCACCTGTTGCGAGCCAAGGCCGTGCTCTGCCCCGGTTTGACCGTCAGCCTGCTCGTCGCGAAAACGGGCGAGAAGGAAGAATGGCGCTACGAGGAGGGGCTCACCGACTACCTCGAGTCCGAGCTCGCCGACGCCGAGCGTCTGCCGGAGCAACCGTTCAGCGGCGAACTCAAGGGCACCGACTCCGAGGTGAACTGGGCGCTCTGCTGGCTGCCCGAAGGCGGGCAACTGCAGGAAAGTTACGTGAACCTGATCCCGACCCCGCAAGGCGGAACCCACGTCAACGGCTTGCGTACCGGCCTGGTGGACGCGCTGCGGGAATTCTGCGAACTGCACAACCTGCTGCCGCGCGGACTGCGGCTCGCGCCGGAAGACGTCTGGGAAAAGATTGCCTACATCCTGTCCGTCAAGCTGAGCGACCCCCAGTTCAGCGGGCAAACCAAGGAGCGGCTGTCTTCACGGGCTTGCGCGACCTTCGTCTCCGGGGTGCTGAAGGATTCATTCAGCCTGTGGCTGAACCAGAACGTCAAGGCCGGCGAAGCCATCGCGGAACTGGCCATCTCCAATGCGCAAAAGCGGATGAAATCCGAGCGCAAGGTGGTGCGCAAGAAGATCACGCAGGGCCCCGCGCTGCCGGGCAAACTGGCCGACTGTACCTCGCAGGACCTCTCGCAGACCGAGCTGTTCCTGGTCGAGGGCGACTCCGCGGGCGGCTCGGCCAAGCAGGCCCGCAATCGAGAGTTCCAGGCCATTCTTCCGCTGCGCGGCAAGATTCTGAACACCTGGGAAGTCGAATCCGAATCCGTGCTCAGCAACCAGGAGGTGCATGACATTTCCGTGGCGATCGGCGTGGACCCGGGCTCGAAACAGATTTCCGGCCTGCGCTACGGCAAGATCATTATCCTGGCCGATGCGGATTCCGACGGATTGCACATCGCCACCCTGCTCTCGGCGCTGTTCCTCAAGCACTTCACCGCGCTGGTCGAGACCGGCCACGTTTTCGTCGCCATGCCGCCGCTGTACCGGATCGACGTCGGTAAGCAAATCTACTACGCGCTGGACGACGAAGAACGCAAGGGCATACACGAACGCATCGCGGCCGAGAAGAAGAAGGGCAAGGTGCAGGAGACCCGGTTCAAGGGCCTCGGCGAGATGAACCCGCTGCAGCTGCGCGAGAGCACCGTCGACCCAAACACGCGCCGCCTGGTCCAGCTGACCGTTGAAAGCCACAGCGCGACAACGAAAGTCATGGACATGCTGCTTTCCAAGAAGCGCGCCTCCGACCGCAAGTCCTGGCTCGAAACCAAGGGCGACCTGGCAACCATTTGACATCCGACATGACCGAAATTACCCGATCCTTTTCCGACCACGAACGGATCCCGCTCAAGGACTACGCCGAGAAGGCCTACCTGGACTACTCGATGTACGTGGTGCTGGACCGCGCACTGCCCCATATCGGTGACGGCCTGAAACCCGTCCAGCGACGCATCGTCTACGCGATGAGCGAACTGGGTCTGAGCGCGGCCTCCAAGCACAAGAAGTCCGCCCGCACCGTCGGCGACGTCATCGGCAAATTCCATCCGCACGGCGACTCGGCCTGCTACGAGGCCATGGTGCTGATGGCGCAGCCTTTCTCGTACCGCTACCCGCTGGTCGACGGCCAGGGCAACTTCGGCTCCCCGGATGACCCCAAGTCGTTCGCCGCGATGCGCTACACCGAATCGCGCCTGACCGCCTACGCCCGGACCCTGCTCAGCGAACTGGGCATGGGCACCGTCGAATGGGCGCCCAACTTCGACGGCACGCTGAAGGAGCCCTGCATCCTGCCGGCGCGCCTGCCCAACGTGCTGCTGAACGGCAGCACCGGCATCGCGGTGGGCATGTCCACGGACATACCGCCCCACAACCTGCGCGAGGTGGTCTCCGCCTGCGTGCGGCTGCTGGACCAGCCCGGCGCTTCGGTGTCCGAGCTGTGCGAGCACGTGAAGGGACCGGACTTTCCGACCGACGCCGAGATCATCACCCCGGCCGAAGACCTGCTGGAGCTCTACGAGACCGGCACCGGTTCGGTCAAGATGCGCGCGGTATGGGAAAAGGAAAACGGCGAGATCGTCATCACGGCCCTGCCCCACCAGGTGTCGCCGGCCAAGGTGCTGGAACAGATCGCGCAGCAGATGCAGGCCAAGAAGCTGCCCATGGTGGAGGACCTGCGCGACGAGTCCGACCATGAAAACCCGACGCGGCTGGTGATCGTGCCGCGTTCGAACCGGGTGGACCTCGAACAGTTGATGAACCACCTGTTCGCGACCACGGACCTGGAGCGCAACTACCGGGTCAACCTGAACCTGATCAGCACCAACGGCAAGCCCCGTGTGCTCAACCTGCGGGATCTCCTGAAAGAATGGCTCGGCTTCCGCATGGATACCGTGACCCGGCGTCTGAACCACCGCCTGGACCAGGTCGTCGACCGGCTGCACATCCTTGAAGGTCTACTCGTCGCCTATCTGAATATCGACGAGGTGATCTACATCATCCGCCACGAGGACGAGCCCAAGCCGGTGCTGATGGAACGATTCGAGCTGACCGGCACCCAGGCCGAGGCCATCCTGGAACTGAAACTGCGCCACCTCGCCAAGCTCGAAGAGATGAAGATCCGCGACGAGCAGGACGCCCTGTCCGATGAGCGCGACGAGCTGGAGAAAATCCTCGGCTCCAAAGCCCGCCTGAAGACGCTGATCAAGAACGAACTGCTGGCCGATGCCGAGGAATTCGGGGACGATCGACGGTCCGTCCTGGTCGAGCGCGGCGCCGCACAGGCCTTACGCCAGGAAGACCTGTTGCCGTCCGAACCGGTGACGGTGGTCCTGTCGAAGTCGGGTTGGGTGCGTGCCGCCAAGGGCCACGACATCGACGCCGCCTCGCTCAACTACCGTTCCGGCGACGAGTACCGGCACGAGGCCAAAGGCCGCAGCAATGAACAGGCGGTGTTCCTGGATTCGACCGGCCGGGCCTACTCCCTCACGGCGCACACGCTGCCTTCCGCGCGCGGCCTGGGCGAACCGCTGACCAGCCGTTTCACACTGCAACCCGGGGCCAAATTCCTGTGGGCGCTGTGCGGCGAGGCCGATCGGAAGATTGTTCTGGCCAGTTCGTTCGGCTACGGCTTCGTAACCGAACTCGGCAACCTGCACAGCCGCATGAAGGCGGGCAAGGCGCTGCTGTCCGTGCCGGCCGGCGCCGAACCGGTGATGCCCGCTCCGGTCGAGGACCCGAAAAACAGCCTGATCGTGTGCGCGACTTCGGACGGCTACCTGCTGGCTTTTCCCCTGTCGGAAGTTCCGGAACTGGCCAAGGGCAAGGGCAACAAGCTGATCAACGTGCCGCCCAAGCGGCTCAAGAGCGGAGAGGAGTTCATGGTGGGCATGGCAGTCATGGGAGAAAAAGACGAGATCCTGGTCTGGGCCGGCCAGCGCTACCTGCGCATGGGCCAGAAGGACATCGAGCATTTCAGGGGCGAGCGCGCCCACCGCGGCCGCAAGCTGCCGCGGGGCTTCCAGCGCGTGACCCGGATCGAACTCGCCGAAGAGTAGGCCTGGGCCCCGAATGAAGCTCCGCCAATACCAGGTCGACGCGTTCGCCAGCCGGGTGTTCGAGGGCAACCCGGCCGCGGTCTGCCCGCTGGAACACTGGCTTCCGGATGAAACCCTGCAGGCCATAGCAGCGGAGAACAACCTGTCCGAGACCGCCTTTTTCGTTGCTAAAAAAGGGCAGGCCCCTTTTTTTGAGCTCCGCTGGTTCACCCCTGCGGCCGAGGTGAACCTGTGCGGACACGCCACGCTGGCCTCGGCGCACGTGCTGTATGAAATCCTCTCGTACGGCGAACCCGAAATCCGCTTTGCAACGCGCAGCGGGGAACTTCGGGTGCGGCGCGAAGGCGACCGTCTGGCAATGGATTTTCCGGCCCGGCCACCCGCGACCTGCGAGCCTCCCCCGGGCCTGGCATCGGCTCTGGGCGCCGAACCTTCCGAGTGCCTGGCCTCCGATGACTACCTTTTCGTGTTCCCCCGCCAGGCGGATGTGCTGGACTTACGGCCAGACTTTGGAAAGATCGCCGCGCTCGGTCTGCGCGGCGCCATCGTGACTGCACCTGGAGAATCGCACGACTTCGTCAGCCGGTTCTTCGCCCCGAACGTGGGTGTTCCGGAGGATCCCGTCACGGGCTCGGCGCATTGCGTACTCGCACCCTACTGGGCGGCCCGGCTGGGCAAGACCCGCCTTCAGGCCCGCCAGGTATCGAAGCGCGGCGGCGACGTGCTGTGCGAGGTTCGCGGCGAGCGCGTCCTGCTGGCGGGCCACGCGGTGACCTTCATGACCGGGAACATCGAGATTCCTGACTGAGGCCCCGGCAACCCGCCGAATGCGCGGCCTGTATACTTGATGCGGCACCCCCGCACTCAGGAGAACATGCCCATGTCCAACCGGAATGATGCCGCCAAGGCCGGAATCGGATTCGGCGCCGCGCTGGCCATTGCCATTTCCTGGAGCGCCAACAAGTCGATCCTCTGGGCGATCCTGCACGGAATCCTGTCCTGGTTCTACGTGATCTACTATGCCATCCGGTACCAGTGACGAATCCGGCAAAGGCCGCTGGTCGCGGGAGGTCACTGAAAAGAGCCATGCACTCGATCTCGAGGAGGGAGTATTCACGCTCGAGGATCCGCGCGAGATTGCGCTGTCGCTGAAGCGGTCAGCCGATCGGAGCCGGAACCGGAAGGCCGATCCTTTCCGCTCGGCGATGTCGATGCTGACCTTCTATATCAACCGGGCCGGGAGCAATCTCAGCGAGGCGCAGCGCCAGCGGCTCGAAGCCGCGAAGGACGAACTGCGGGCGCTGTTCGGCAGACAAGGGTGTGATTGAATCCCGCGGGCGGACCGGGCACGCTCGTTTTGACCAGGTCAAAGGCGCTCAACGCTGCGCGGGCTCGTGGTGATGACGGGCTCTAATCGCCGCCGGGCGGGTCGATCCCCATTTCACGCGCCCGGCGCCGCCACAGTCTCCGGGCGTGCTCACGCATATTCACCGTATTGTCGCTCTCATCGACGATCTCCAGGCCCAACAAGGTCTCGATGATGTCCTCCAGGGTCAGGACGCCGGCCAGGACACCATACTCGTCGACCACCTGGACGATGTGGGCACGCTGTTTCAGCACGTCGTCGAAGGCCCGCGAAAGGGACAGGGATTCCGGCACCACGGGCAGAGAGCGCTCGAAGTCGGCCAGCGGCCGGCCGCCTTCCCCGTTCGCCCGGGCCAGTAGCAGATCACCGCGCAGGACGAAGCCGTCCAGCACGTCCGGATCGTCACGGTACAAGGGAATCCGCGTGAACCGGGCCGTTTCGTGCTGGGCAAAAAATTCCTCGACTCCAGTGGTCCACGGCACGGAAAATACCACGGGCCTCGGCGTCATCGCGTCCCGCACGCTGGTCTCACGCAACAGCAACAGGTTTTTCAGCACCTGCGACTCGCGCGGCGCCAGGTGGCCTTCCTGTTCGCTGACTTCGGCCATGGCGGCGAACTCGCGACGGCTGAACCCTTTGAGCGTGGCGCCGTCGGCCAGGCTTGCGGTGAGCAGTTCCGTCAGCTTGACGAACGGATAGAGCACCCAGATCAGCACGCGCAGCCCGAAGGCCGTGGCGGGCGCGAGGCTCCGCCAGTGGTGCGCGCCCAGCGTCTTGGGAATGATCTCGGAAAAGATCAGGATCAACAGCGTCAACACTGCCGAAGCGATGCCGAGATAGGCGCTGCCGAAGACCGCTGTGACCTGTGCCCCGACCCCGGCCGCGCCGACCGTGTGCGCCACGGTGTTCAGGGTGAGGATCGCCGCCAGCGGCCGGTTGATATCGGACTTGAGTTCCCGCAGCAGCGGCCCGGCCGACCGCCCGCGCTGCTCCAGCAGCGCCACGTACGCCGGACTGACGCTGAGCAGCACCGCTTCCGCTATCGAGCACAGAAACGAAAAAACCAGCGCGACGAGAAGATAGGCGACCAGCAGAGTCATCGGAACCGCGAGCGGGCCGGATTAAAACATTTGACGCGCGCTCTCCAGCGCTGCGGTCAGCGCGTCGACTTCCTGCAGGGTGTTGTACATGCCGAAACTCGCCCGGGCTGTCGCCGGAACGCCGAAGAACTGCATGGCCGGCATGGCGCAGTGGTGGCCGGTGCGCAGGGCGATTCCGTAGTGATCCACGATGGTGCCGAGGTCGTGCGGATGGATGTCACCCAGGACGAAGCTGATCGCGCCGGCCTTCTCGCGCGCCGTACCGATAATCTTCAGACCCTCGATCTCCTCCAATTTCGCCGTGGCATAGGCAAGCAGCGCATTCTCGTGTTGACCGAGGGCCACCATGTCCAGGCTTTCCAGATAGTCGACCGCGGCACCCAGACCGGCCGCGCCGGCGATATTGGGCGTGCCCGCCTCGAACTTGGCCGGCAGACCGTTCCAGGTCGTCTTCTCGAAGGTGACGCGCTCGATCATCTCTCCGCCGCCCTGCCATGGGGGCATCGCCTCCAGCGTCTCCTCGCGCGCCCAGAGCGCACCGATGCCCGTCGGTCCGTACATCTTGTGCCCGGACAGGCAATAGAAGTCGCAGCCCAGGGCCTGCACATCGACATTCATGTGCGGCATCGCCTGAGCGCCGTCGACCAGCACGGGAACGTCGTGCCGGGCGGCCATGCGGCATATCTCACCCACCGGGTTCACCGTGCCCAGCGCATTGGACACGTGCACCACGCCGAGCAGCTTGACCCGCTCGGACAGCAGGGACTCCAGCGCGTCCAGTTCAAGTTCCCCGCGCTGGTTCATGGGCGCGACACGCAGCTCGGCGCCCGTCTGCTCGCGGAGCATCTGCCACGGGACGATATTGGAATGGTGTTCCATGTGGGTAACGAGGATTTCATCCCCGGGCCCCAGCCTCGGACGCAGGTAACTCTGCGCGACGAGATTGATCGCTTCGGTGGTTCCGCGCGTGAAGATCACCTCGCGCTCGGAGTACGCGTTGATGAACCCGGCGAGGCGTCGACGCGCGCCCTCGTACAGGTCGGTGGCTTCCTGGCTGAGCAGGTGTACTCCACGGTGTACGTTCGCGTTGTGCTCGCGGTAAAAGCGGCTGGTGGCCTCGATCACGGGCAGCGGCCGTTGCGCCGATGCCGCGGTGTCCAGGTAGACCAGGGGCTTGCCGTGCACCTCCCGGGAAAGGATCGGGAAATCGGCACGGATCTTTTCGACGTCAAAGGTGTGGGTCGTATCCATTGCGTGTGCGTGATCCATGCTGTCTTCTCCGGGCGTTCTGGCCTGTTCTGATCGCGGCTGAAGCCGCTCCTATGGGGACTCGATCGGCATCGCGGCGTCCAGCAGTTCACCGATCCGCTGGGCGAGACCCCGCCCTTCCACCTTGTCGGTGACCGCCCGGCAAAAGCCGACAGTCAGCAAATGACGCGCCTCGCGTTCGTTCAGGCCCCGGCTGCGGAGGTAAAACACCGCTTTATCGTCAAGCTGGCCGACGGTCGCCCCGTGGCTGGCCTCGACCTCGTCGGCATAAATCTCCAGTTCCGGTTTGGTATCCATCTCGGCCAGCGGCGACAACAGCAGGTTGGCGTTGGACTGTCGGACGCTGGAGCCGTCGGCCCCTGGCTGGATCAGCGCGCGGCCGTTGAACACGCCCCGGCTGCGTCCGCCCAGCACGCCGCGGAAGAACTGCTCGCTGCTGCATCCGGGCGCCAGGTGCTCCACGCAGACGTGGTTGTCCACGTGCCGCTTGCCGTCGAGCACAAAGGCGCCGGCCAGGTCGGCCGTGGCGCCGTCGCCGCGAAGGCGCACGGTCAGTTCGTGCCGCGCCAGGCTCGAGCCGAGGTCGAAGCCGCGGTATTCGTAGCGACTGTCGCCTGCCTGTTCCAGCGCGGTCGACGTCAGCAACATGGCGTCCTCCGGCTCTGCCTGCAGCCGCGTGTGCCTGAGCGACGCCCCCGCCGCGAGGTCGGCCTGCAGCATCACGTTCAGTGCGCCCGGCGCGCCGGAAACGCTCTGGTACTGTTCGACCAGGTCCAGGCGCGCACCGTCGTCCAGCAGCAGGAAAACCCGGAAATGGCGAAGTTCACGCGCGGCGGCATCCCGGAAGTACCAGCGCAGCAGCAACCGGCCGGCATCGGCGCCGGCGGCCACGTGCAGGACCAGGCCTTGTCGCGCATACGCGGTATTCAGGGCGGCGAACGCCCGGGTCGGACCGTCCACGCTGACCGACTCGAACAGGGGCCTCAGCCTTTCCTCGAAACGCTGGATACCCTGGTCCAGTGACAGCACCGTCAGCCCCCCGCTTTCCGCTTGCGGGGCACTGCACAGCTGGCCGTCACAGATATCAACCAGGAGCCCCCGCTCACACAGCGGGGCCGGGGCCACGCGCCCCGCCGCCGGATCGGTCGATTCCATCGGCCCTGGCGTCAGTTCGATACCTTCGAGCAGGCGCATCGGCGTGTATTTCCAGGCCTCCACCTTGCGGTGTGGCAGGCCGCCGGCACGGAATTGCCCGGCAGCATTTTCCCGCAAGGCATCGAGCCAGCCCGGCACCACAGCTTGTTCGACGGCGTGATTCATGAGCCCGTCGCCCCTCCGGCGGATGCGCCCTCGATCGCCTTGATACCGCCCTGCTCCAGCCAGGTGTAACCCTCCTGCTCGAGTTTGACGGCCAGCGCCGCATCACCGCTGGCGACGATTTTCCCGTCGGCCAACACGTGTACGAAATCGGGCACGATGTAGTCGAGCAGGCGCTGGTAATGCGTCACCACGATCATCGAGCGGTCCGGACCGCGCTGGCGGTTGACACCCTCGGCCACCAGCCGCAGGGCGTCGATGTCCAGCCCCGAATCCGTTTCGTCCAGGATCGCCAGCGCCGGCTCCAGCACGGCCATCTGGAAGATCTCGTTACGCTTTTTCTCGCCCCCGGAGAACCCCTCGTTTACGGCCCGGTGCAACAAGTCGTCACTGATGTGAAGGATTTCGAGCTTCTCGCGGACGATTTTCAGAAACTGCATCGAATCGAGTTCCGGCTCCCCCCGGTGCTTGCGCTGCGCGTTCAGCGCGGCGCGCAGGAAGTACGTGTTGTTGACGCCGGGTATCTCCACCGGGTACTGGAACGCCAGAAAAATGCCTTCACAGGCCCGTTCTTCCGGCTCGAGTTCCAGCAGATCGCGACCCCGGTAGCGAACTTCACCGGCAGTGACCTCGTATCCCTCCCGGCCGGCGATGACGTTTCCGAGCGTGCTTTTGCCGGCCCCGTTGGGGCCCATGACCGCATGCACCTCGCCGGCGTTCACCGTGAGATCCAGGCCCTTGAGAATGGGCTTGCCCCCGACAGAGGCGTGCAGGTTCCGAATTTCCAACATGGCGTTTCCGTTCTCTTTCATTTCAACTCAAAGTCATTGTTAAGAAGGGGGCCGGCTCCATTCAACCCACGGCGCCCTCGAGGCTCACCTCGAGCAGGGCCTTCGCTTCCACCGCAAATTCCATCGGCAGCTCCCGGAACACCTGCTTGCAGAAACCGTCCACGATCATCGAAACCGCGTCCTCCTCGGAAATGCCCCTCTGCAGGCAGTAGAACAACTGGTCTTCCCCGATGCGCGAGGTCGTCGCCTCGTGCTCCACTTTCGCCGTGGGGTTGCCTACCTCGATGTAGGGGAAAGTGTGCGCCCCGCACTTCTTCCCGATCAGCATGGAATCGCATTGCGTGTAGTTGCGCGCGTTTTCGGCCTTCTTCGAGATCCGCACCAGGCCCCGGTAAGCGTTCTGCCCGCGGCCGGCGGAAATACCCTTGGAGATGATCTTGCTGCGCGTGTCCCGGCCGATATGGATCATCTTGGTGCCGGTGTCCGCCTGCTGGTGATTGTTGGTCAGCGCGACGGAGTAGAACTCGCCCGTCGAGCGCTCGCCCCGCAGGATGCACGAGGGGTATTTCCAGGTGATCGCGGATCCGGTCTCGACCTGGGTCCAGGAAATCTTCGATCGGTCGCCCCGGCAATCGCCGCGCTTGGTGACGAAGTTGTAGATACCTCCGCGGCCGTTCTCGTCGCCGGGATACCAGTTCTGCACCGTTGAATACTTGATCTCCGCGTCTTCCAGGGCCACCAGTTCCACCACAGCGGCGTGCAACTGGTTTTCGTCGCGCATCGGCGCGGTGCAGCCTTCGAGATAACTGACGTAACTCTTGTCCTCGGCGACGATGAGCGTGCGCTCGAACTGGCCGGTCTCGGCCGCGTTGATGCGGAAATAGGTGCTCAGTTCCATCGGACAGCGCACGCCTTTCGGGACGTAGACAAAGCTGCCGTCCGAAAACACGGCCGAGTTCAGCGCGGCGAAGAAATTGTCGCGCGTCGGCACCACGGAACCGAGGTACTTGCGCACCAGTTCGGGGTGATCCTGCACCGCTTCCGAGAAGGAGCAGAAAATGACCCCGGCCTTCTTCAGTTCCTCGCGGAACGTCGTGCCCACGGAGACCGAATCGAATACGGCGTCCACCGCGACACCGGCGAGCCGGGCCCGCTCGTGCAACGGCACGCCCAGCTTGTCGTAGGTTTCCAGCAGCTTGGGATCCACTTCGTCCAGGCTTTTCGGCCGGTCCTTGTCGGATTTCGGCGCAGAGAAATAGGAGATAGTCTGGAAGTCGATCGGCGCGATTTTCAGATGCGCCCAGTTGGGCTGCTTCATCTCCAGCCAGCGGCGGTAGGCTTCCAGGCGCCATTCCAGCAGCCACTCCGGTTCCCGCTTGCGCGCCGAAATCCAGCGTATGACGTCCTCGTTCAGTCCCGGCGCCGTCGTTTCCGAATCGATCTCGGTGAAAAAGCCGTGCTTGTACTTCTGTTGCACGAACCGCTCGACCGTGGACGTATCAATGGTTATCTGGTCACTGCTCATAAATCTTCACTTCCCAAAAAAGGCTCAGAGCCCCTTTTTGCCGTGTTAACTGATCCATTCCCGTATCACTGGTGCAAGGTCCTTATGCTCAGCGGGTCGGGGATACTGCGCACCGGGGCCGCCATCTCAGCCAGGCTGACATCCTGGAGGGCGCTCGACACGGCCAGGCTGATCCGCTGCCAATTGCCGCGCAGATCGCAGCGATCCTCCTGGTTGCATAGGCCTTCCTCGACGCTGCACTCGGTCATCGCGATGGGACCCTCGATGGCCGAGATCACCTCCGCCACGCTGATCTCGGTCGCCGGCCGGGTAACCCGGTAGCCACCGTTGGGACCGCGGCTCGACTCCACCAGGTCCGTACTGGCCAGCAGTTTCAGCACCTTGCTCGCAGTCGGCGTCTCCACGCGCGCACGCTCGGCGAGCGTCTGTGCGCTCAGCAACTCGCGCTCGCGTGCCAGTTCCACCATGATCAGGATGGCGTAGTCGGTTAGCTTGGAGATTCTCAGCATCGCAATATAGTACCATATCGGTACCATTTAGCGTGCGATCAAGGGGAGCGGGTCAGAAAACAGGGTCAACAATGGGGCCGGATACATTTTTTCCGGCCAGATTCGGAAAAAATGCATCCTGCCCCGCTACAATGCGCCCATGCAAGATCAACGACTCAGGAACGCGGCCAAATGGGCGGCCGGAATGCTCGG
>JASFKQ010000070.1:0-16331 GCA_050118555.1 Lysobacterales bacterium | reverse complement strand
GCCCCTGGTGTTCGCCGAAAACGACGACCAGACCGAACGCACCGTATTCGTCGGCGAGCCGCAGCGCATACGGTTCGTCGCGCCCATGCCCGGCTACCTGGGTTTTGGCGGCCCGCAGGTCCAGGAACTGGCGCTCGTGCGCGGCGAGAAGGGCCTGGACCTGGTGCTGAACCACGCCCTGCTGCAGGGCTTCGAGGAGGAGAACCTCTACGTCCGCGCCCCGATCCTGCTGATGGGCAATATCGAGGACGGGCAATTCAGCTTCCTGGGCCGGGACGAGAACGGGGAATTGTCAGCCTGGACGAACCAGTGGGACGACGGAAGCATCCTCCCCGACGCGGTCGCGCTGGACCTGGAATTCAACGAGGAGGTCTATATCCGCTGGCCGGAACTGACGGCGTCGGTCAAGACCGATCCCCGCGCGCTGACGGAGTTGGCGGGCCCCGAATCGAACGGGCCCAACTACAGCACGGCCATCCGCGACCTGATCAACCGCAGGACCAAGCCGCAATGAGGCATCCGCGTGCCGTTGCAGCTGCACGCCAGCGTGGTGTGGCGCTTATTATGGTGCTCTGGATCCTCCTGCTGGTGACCATTTCCACGGGCGCCTACACGCTGATGGCCAGGATGGATTCGCTCGAGGCGTACACGGTGCTGGCCACCACCCGCGCCCGCATGGCGGCCGAGGCGGGTCTGAATTTCGCCGTGATGGGCCTGCGCGATCCCGACGAACTGACGCGGCTGGTGGCGGACGGACGCCCCTACACGATGCAGTATGGGGACGTCGCAATCGAAGTACAGGTCACGGACGAGCGCGGCAAGATCGACATCAACGCCACGGACGAGGCGACCTTCGTCAACCTCTTCACTGCCAACGGGCTGGAACAGGACGATGCCGAATTGTTGGCCGCGGCGATCAAGGACTGGTCGGATCCGGACGAGATCGAGCGGGCGAACGGCGCCGAGTTGCCCGCCTACGAGGCGGCCGGCCTGGACGTGGGTCCGGCCAATCGCAACTTCATCATGGTGGATGAATTGCTTCAGGTTCTCGGCATGCCGTGGGAGTTGTACAAGAAAATCGAGCCCGGGCTGACCGTATTTTCCGAACAGGCCCAACCGGACCCCGCCTACGCGCCGGTGGAGGCGTTGATGGCGTTGCCCGACATGACCGAAGAAGAGGCATTGAACTTCGTGGAGGAGCGGCAATCTCAGGATGGGACCAGTGGCGCGGGAACCGCGCTGCCCAACGGTCAGGTTGCCATGGCGCGGGGACGGGGCGTCACGTATAGTATTCTCGCGAAAGGCACCCTGCCCAGCGGCGTCTGGGACCAGATAGAAGCCACGATCCGGATCGGAGGCGGGGCCAACGGTCAGCCTTTCCGTATTCTCCGCTGGCGTGATGGATTCCATGAGTAAGGACACCATGGCGATAAGCTACATCGAAAACAGCAGTTCGCCGCCTTGCCGCCCCCTGCTCACGGGTCCGGTCCGGGGCGCGTGTCGCTGCATTGGAACGGACGGGTATTTCAGCAATGGCGACTAACCAGGCCCTGCAAAAGCTGGAAGAGGTCAGGGCCCGCCTGCGGTCCGGTCCGGTCGGCAAGTTCTTCGAGTGGTGGATCGAGGAACTCCGCCAGGCCATGCCTGCGAAATGGCAACAGAAGCTGATCTATGCCGCGCGCCGGGTCACCATCGAGCTCGCCGCCGAGAGATTTCGGCTGGGTGTTGACGAGGATCGTGGGCTCAGCGTGTTGGAGGAGTTCCCGCTGTCGCAGGATCCCGGCCTGCAACGTCAGCAGATCGACGATCTGCTGGCGCAGAACGATCTGCTGGAAGCCCCTCAGTTCATGTTGCTGGATGGCGACAGCGTATTGCAGAAGGAGGTCCGCCTGCCCCTGGCGGCCGAGGCGAACCTGGCGCAGGTCCTGACTTTCGAGATGGACCGGCAGACACCATTCCGGGCCTCCAGTGTGTACTTCGATTGGCAGATACTGGACCGGGACAGCGCCTCAGGCCAGCTCCAGCTGATGCTTTACGTGACGCCGCGCTCCGCGGTGGACGGCAAGGCCGAAACCCTCGCGGCCCGGGGGTTCAGCCTGGCCGGCGTAGACATCTCCGTGAACAACAGGACCCTTGGGCTGAACCTGCTGCCCGCTGAGCGGCGCACCCGGCAGGCCAATCCCAGGCTGCGTTTCAACCTGGCGCTCGGTGCTGCCTGCGCTGTGTTGCTGGCGCTGGTGATGGTCCAGTCCTTGTACCTGAGGGAGCACCAGGTTTCCGCCCTGCAAGAGGCGATCGAGCAGGTGCAGGGTGAAGCGCGCGAAGTCATGCGGACCAAGCAGCAGATCCAGGATGCCAGCGAAGCGGCCGGGTTCCTGGCCCGACGCCGCGCCGAGTCGCCGTTGGCGATTGCCTTGCTGGCCGACGTGACCCGCACGCTGCCGGACGACACCTACCTCGAGCGCCTGGTCATCGGGCAGTCGAACGTCCAGATGCAGGGCAAGTCGCAAAATGCGCAGCAATTGATCGAACGCGTCAACCAGTCCCCGCTGCTCGACGACGCCTCGTTCCGCGGTTCCACCCGGCTGGATGCCCGCACCGGGCTGGAGGTGTTCGAAGTGAATGCCCAGGTCGCCGGCAACCCCGTCGACGGCAAGGGGGGTGGCTGATGCCCCTCGTCGCCGAACAAGGCAACAACCGCCTCGCCGCAATCCTGATCCTGGTCATTGTGCTGATCCTGGTGTACCTGCTTTGCTTCCACTGGTTCATCGTGCGCCAACTGGAATACGGCAGCGAGATTTCCGACCTGCGCGCCCAGCTGGGCAGGTTCCAGCGCGTGGCCGCGCAGAAGGACGAGTACGAGTCCCTGCTGGCGGACCTGCGCTCGCGCAAGTCGGACCAGAATCTCTTCCTGGAGGGCGACGATTTCAACGAGGCCGCGGCCGGAATGTCGGAACAGTTGAGTCAGATGCTCAACACGCAGGCGGACGATACGTGCCAGATCGTCAGCCGGCAACCGGTCCGCCCCCGGGTGCAGGAACGCTTCCAGAAAGTGACGGTCAACGTGCGCATGAGGTGTGGCATCGAGGATCTCAAGAAGATCCTGTACGCCATCGAAACCGGCGTGCCCATGATCATCATCGACGAGGTCACCATCATACGGCCGCGGGCGCGGAGCCGACGGGCGAATAACACGACCGACGAGGGCTCGCCGGTCCTCGATATCCGGTTCAACATGTCCGGATACCTGAGGGGACAGGCATGAAACGCTGGTTCGAGGAAAATCCGGTCGGAATCGCGCTGATGGCCACGGCCGGGGTGCTGATTGCGATATCGCTGATCCTCGGGGTTGTCTGGACGTTACCGCCTTCCGCGCCGGATGACGCGGGTGAGGGTGCGGCGGACGAACTCAGCCTGGACATTCCGCGGCTCGAGAAAAATGAGCCGATCGAAGCCTACGCGGCGGTCACGGAGCGGCCGGTGTTCAACCCCAGCCGGCAACCGGAGGTGTCGACCGGCGTGGACGAGATGGCCATGGACGACGAAGCCGAGGAAAACGTGGACGCACCGGAACTCGAACTGGCGGGGGTGATCATAACCCCGTCGCTGCGGATGGTGACGCTGAAACAGAAAAAAGAGCAGGAGTCGCTGGTGGCGTTCGAGGGACAGCCGCTGGAGGGCAACTACGGCAGTTGGCACGTCAGCCGCATCGAGCCGCGCGAGATTACGCTCGCTTCGGGCAGCGGCGAGGAGCTGCAGTTGCAGCTTCAGGTTCATGACGCGAAAATCGAGCCGCCCCCACCCACTGAGAAGGAAGGGCAGAAGGACTCGGCGCAGAAAGCCGCTGCGTCTGAAGGCGGTGACGATGACGAGCCCCTGTCCAGGGCCGAAGAGATCCGCCAGAGAATCGCCGAAAGAAGAGAAGAACTCCGCCGTGCAGCGGAAGAGGCGAAGAACGACGGGAAAAATGAATCGGCCAGGTCGGCGGATTACCGTTCGGCGATACAGTCGATGATCTCCGGGCGCAGGAAAACGAATCAGGCAGACAACGATGATGACCAATAAAGCGAAGTGTGGAGCATTCTTGCGCAGTGGGCGCCGCGATCGCGGCCCCTGGCTGGGCCGCCTGGGTGTCGTGCTGGTCGTGGTGTTCGTGGCCGTGAGTTGCAGCACTACCGGACACGGCCCTGTGCGACCCGCCAGCACCGGCAAGACGATCCGGAGCGCTTCGGAATCGCCCGCCCCGGACAACCAGCCCATAATCGAGACCACGACCAGCCCGCAGACCGGAATCACCGACCTCGAAGTTTACGAGGGCACCGGAAAGTTCATCGACGAAAAGGCTGCCAAGCCGCGGCCGCAGCCCGTTTCCGAGGACGGTGAGATCGTGCTCAACTTCGAGGGCGAGTCCATCCAGTCCGTCGTGCACACGATCCTGGGCGAAGTCCTGCAGGAGACGTTCGTGATCGCGCCGGGCGTTGGCGGCGAGGTGACGTTTTCGACCTCGAAACCGGTCAGCCGGGACCAGCTGCTGCCCATTCTCGAGCTCCTGCTGGGCTGGAACGGCGCGACCATGGTCTACTCCGAAGGGCGTTACAACATCCTGCCGGTCAGCGATGCGATCCCCGGCAACCTGGCGCCGCAGATCGGCGGCGTGGACCAGGCCAAGGGGTACAAGGTGCTGGCGGTGCCGCTGAAGTATATCTCCGCCACCGAGATGGAGAAGATTCTGCAGCCCTACGTGCGCGAAGGGGCGATCGTCCAGGTCGATGCATTCCGGAGCATGATCTTCCTGGCGGGAACACCGGAGGATCTGCGTAATTACCTGAAAACGGTCCAGATGTTCGACGTGGACTGGCTGGAAGGCATGTCCGTGGGCATCTACCCGCTCAAGACGGTCGACGTCGACTCGATCATCACGGAGCTGCAAGACGTGTTCGGGGCCAATTCCGAATCGCCGCTCGCCGGCATGTTCCGGTTCATCCCGCTGGAGCGCCTCGGCTCGGTGATGGTGATCACGTTCCAGAAGGAGTACCTGTACAAGGCCGAGGAATGGATCAAAATTCTCGACCGCGGCGCCGCCGGAGCGGGCAAGCAGTTGTACGTGTACCGGGTCAAGAACCTGGAGGCGCAGGTCCTGGCCGGGTACCTCACGCAGCTGTTCGGCGGCGCCGGCGGCGGCGGCACTTCGCGGCAGCGTTCACAGGGCACGCTGGCCCCCGGGCTGGAGCCGGCCAAGGTCGGCTCCGTGCAGGACTTCAACCAGAGCCGCATGGGCTCGGACCAGCAGGGCGCGCAGAACGGTGTGCAGAGCGGATCGATCGACATGGGCACCGGCGACATCCGGATTACCTCGGTCACGGAGACCAACTCGCTGCTGATCCAGGCAACCCAGGCGGAGTACAACGCGGTCAGTGCGGCCATCGAACGGATCGATATCGAACCGCTGCAGGTGCTGATCGAATCCCAGGTGCTGGACGTCGAACTGAACGAAGATCTGCAGTTCGGCGTGAACTGGTACCTGACCAATAACACCAACCTGATCCCTGATGGGTTGGGCGACACGAGCAGCTATTTGCAGTCGGCGTCCTTTGGCAGCGGCGGCTCGCAGTCCGGGGGCTTCAATTTCCTGGCCACGGTCGCCACCCCCACCAGCAAGGGGTTGCCGTTCGTGCAGGCCACGATCGCGGCGCTGGACGAGGTGACCGACGTGCGGTCGCTGGCCGCCCCGTCGCTGCTGGTTCGCAACAATGCCACCGCCACCATTACCGTGGGCACCCAGGTGCCGGTGCAGTCGTCGTCGATCACCACCGGTGGCAGCGGCAACGTGGTCAGCAGCGCACAGTACGTTTCCACCGGCATCACGCTGACCGTCACGCCGCGAATCAACCCGGGCGGGCTGGTCTACATGGATATCAGCCAGGACGTCAGTCGTCCCGGCGCGCGCGATCCGAGTATCTCTAACAGCGGCAACCCGCCGATCAACAACAAGACGGTCTCCAGCCAGGTGGCGGTGCAGTCCGGGCAGACGGTGTTCCTGGGCGGATTGATCTCCGAGCAGGATTCTCGCGGCCGGTCGGGGGTGCCTTTCCTGAGCCGCGTGCCGGTGATTGGTTCGCTGTTCGGGTCCCGGTCCAAGTCCAAGAACCGCAGCGAAACGCTGGTCATGATCACTCCCACGGTGGTGGAGAGCGCAGTTGATCTGAAGGCGATCAGCGAGGAGCTCGAGTCCGAATTCTCCCGCGTGCCGCCGCTCAGGATTACCCCGCTGATCAAGACCGACGACAAGGGCGGAACACCGGATTCGGCAGTCCAGGGGACCGACCCGGGAGCGCTTGAAAACCCCGATTGAGACCGCCAGGTCGCCCCATCCCGCGCCCGCGCTTCGTGCCGGCGGCGACCCACCGAACACGACGAGAAACGACAAGAGAGCAACAGACAATGAAAGATTCCGTACGCAAATCACGCTGGACAGGTCCGCGCGCAACCGGTTTTGCGCGCAGGGCAGGCATACTGGCGCTCATCCTGGCCGCTCTGGCCGTGGCCGCTTGCGCAACCGCGCCAACGCCGAAGACCGATCCGGTCGTGCAGCGCGCCGAGGCGCGCTGGGCGGCCTTGTTCGCTGATGACCTGGAAAAGGCCTATTCCTTCTATTCCCCGGGCTACCGCTCGACCACCTCACTGGTCGATTTCGGCGTTTCAATGCGCCTGCGCAAGGTGACCTGGACCGGCGCCACGTACCGAAGCCACCAGTGCGACGGCGATCGCTGCACGGTCGACTTCGTGGTGGATTACCGGGTACGCAAACCGGTGCCCGGGCTGGACGAATTCAACGGCAAGAGCGACGAGCACGAAACCTGGGTCCGGACTAACGGCGAATGGTGGTATGTGCCGAATAAATAATGAAAACCCGGGGATTTCAAAAGTCCCGAAATTGCTTTTTTTTACATTGCCATTTATTGCGTTGCAGGCCCGCTTGGCGTAACATTACGGCGCGAATAGCCGGAGTGCGGGCCCTTTAATTTGTGCCTGCAGGCGTATCGCGACGTTCCGGCTTTGTTCGCAAAGCCCTGTGTACACAACTTTAGGAGTGTTGTAATGAATAGAAAAAATCTGACGGCTGCTGTGTTGGCTGGTCTGGCGGGTGCCGCCGGTATCGCCGGCACCGCACAGGCAGTCAACCTGAACCCGGATGGATTGGGACAAGTCCTGATGTATCCGTACTACACCACCAATGGCGGCAACCAGACCCTGCTCTCCGTTGTCAATACCACTGACAGCGCCAAGGCGGTCAAGGTTCGCTTCCTGGAAGGTTTCAACTCCCGCGAAGTCCTCGACTTCAACCTCTACATGTCCGCGTGGGACGTGTGGGCGGCGGCCATCGTTGATGGCGGCATGATGGATGAAGCATCTGCCGGTACCCCGTACCTGCTGGTCCCGGACGACAGCTGCACGGTTCCGTACCTGTACGGGATGGGTGTGGAAGACGGCTACGGCTTCGGCTGGCAGCCCTTCCTGAAGCTCGCCTACAACGACAACGGCACCGTCAACGACGTGAACTACGACTTCGCCGACGGCGGCCCGACCGGTATCGAGCGTGCGGCCGAAGGCCACTTCGAGATGATCGAAATGGGTACCGTCGTTTCCGGTTCCGATACCGAAGACGACATCACCCACGGCACGTTTGACGATCCCGTCCTCGATGACAATGGCGACAAGCAGTACGATGAGAACGACAAACTCATCACCGAAAAGGTCTATCGTCCTGGCGACTGCGAGCAGCTGGTCGACAACTGGACCCGCGACGCCAACTACGATCCGCTGGGTGACTGGACCCTGGATCCCCAGATGGACATCGGCCGCAACAGCGGCGGTCTGTTCGGTGGCGCGGCTATCGTAAACTCCGAAAACGGCACGATGTACAGCTACAACGCGCTGGCCGTCCAGGGCTTCGACAAGTCCGACGGTCTCCTGCACTTCGAGCCGGGCGGGATTAACCCGTCGCTGAACGACGGCGACCAGGACACGGCCACGATCTTCTTCGGCGTTCCGCAGGATAAGGCAGTCAGCTTCCAGTATCCGTCGAACCGCACCGTAGAGGCTGTATCCGCTCTGTTCATGCACGAAAACATCATGAACGAGTACACGATCGAGAAGGTGGCTTCCGCTTCGACCGAGTGGGTCGTGACCTTCCCGACCAAGAACTTCTACGTCGACACGCCGTACCTCATTGATGTCGTAACGGACGACACGTACTGGCATCCGGATCCGACCAATCCCCTTTGCGGTGGCTGGACTTCGGGCGACCCGTACCCGACCACCAAGCCGATCAGTGGCGATCCGATCGACGGTCCGGGACCGTGGCCGAACATTGCCTACGGCATCGACTGGAGCAGCTGTAACTACGTTGAAGAAAACATCATAGTAGGCGACCAGCCGGTTTGGCCGTTCACCGAGGTGTTCGACGGCAAGGCCTGCGAAGAGGCCAGCATCCAGGTTTGGGACCGCAACGAGCGGACTCCTGGCGGCGACACGCCTTCCGGCGAGCGTCCTCCGGTGGTTTCGCCCTCGATTCCGGGCGCTTGCGATCCGGACATCCAGGTCTGTGACGAGCCGACTCCGTTCGAGTTCTGCTACGAAGTCAACGTGATGCGCTTCCAGAACACCGACGAGGAATGGGGTGGCGATATCTTCGCGACGCCTGACTTCGGCGACGACGGCAGCCTGCTGCTGACGGTCGAGAACCCGTACGAAAACGGATGGGCTCGCATCGACTTCAGCGCTGACTCCGATCACGTCGATCGTGCTGGTCTGGTGGGTCTGCCGGTAACCGGCTTCGCTGCCTACGAGTTCGAAAGCAACTACGTGGAAGGCGGTAGCGTCAAGGCTTACTACGGCGGCCTGTTCAACCATCGCGGCAACGTGCGCCGGATCTGTGACGATCAGCGCGGCTGCGGTAGTTTCGTCAGCGTCGACTGATCCAAGTCACAACGTTAGACCGTTCAAACGGGGGGCTGCACTTGCAGCCCCTTCGTTTGTGGGGGATTCGAAACTTTGTCGCGATGAATGGTCTAAGCTGCATATTGCACCAGGGATTCGGGAATCAGGGTGAAGCCGGCAACGCAGGTTGGATGATCGTCCGCGGCGGCATAGCTGTAGCTATGGCTCGAGGAGGATCGTTCAAGATGGGCAGCCAGTTTCGTGCTGAACCCGAATAGGACAAAGTGCAACCTTGGCGATTTTCTCACGTTTGCTCGCAACTGCCTGATTACCAGGTTGAAACCGAATGACGGGTGTCCGCCATGGTGCAATTTGCAGCTTACCACCGCGATCAAAGTATTCTGGAGTTTTCAATGAAACCATCTTTTCGTCCGTTCCTTGTTGCCCTGTTCTTTTCCTTTACGGCCATTGCACCGGTCTGCGCGCAGGAAGCCCCGCAAACCGACCCGGGGGACGCGGGTGGGTCCGCTTCCGCCTATGACGATTCCGCCGTCTTCGCCCGTCAGGGTGACGTCGTGCTCACTCAGGGTGAACTCGATGCGGCCATCGAGCGCATTCCACCGGAGATTCGGCTGCCGTACATCCGTAATGGCGAGCGGATGAACCAGCTGGTGGGCAGTCTGCTGCAGACCAAGGTCATTGCAGCCGATGCCAAAGCAGCGGATTACGACAAGCAGGAAGTCGTCCAGGCCTGGATGCGCGAGGCGGCGGAAAAGGAGCTGGCCACCGAGTGGATCCAGCACGTGGTCGAATCGGCGCCCCCTGCCGACTACGATGCCCTGGCACACGAGTATTACCTCGCCAATCCCGACAAGTTCCAGTCCAAGGAATCCGTGGACGTTTCCCACATTTTGATCAGAAATGAAAACCGCAGCGACGAGGAAGCGCTGGAGTTGGCGAACCGCCTCGTCGCCGAGCTGCGCGAAGACCCGACGCGCTTCGACGACATGGTCAACGAATATTCCGAAGATCCGTCCAAGCAGGCCAACGGTGGGCGCTTCCCGAATACGACGCGCGGAGAAATGGTGAAGCCCTTCGAGGACAAGGCATTTTCGATGGAAGAGGTCGGCGGGATCAGCGACCCGGTCAAGACTTCCTATGGGTATCACATCATTCGGCTGAACGCGAAGCACCCAGCCGAGCTGCAACCTTTTGAGATGGTCAAGAAGCGGACCGAGGAACTGGCCAGGAAGAAGTACCTTGCCGATTACCGCAAGCGGTATGTCGGGAAACTCCTCGAGAATCCGATCGAGGTCAAGGAAGGCGCGGTCGAGGCGATGGTGAAGCGCTATTTCGGGGAAAACCTGGAGCGGGCGCCAAAATTCGAGGACTGAGCGGGACGTAACCAGCCTGGCCGGTGAGGGACCTTGAACGTACTTTCCAACAGCTTCTTTAGGGAACTCGTCCACCGGGCCATCCGCACCGACTACCTCGAAAATCTCACGGGGTTCGCCTGGCTGCTGCTACAGCCGCTGATGCTGCTGGCCGTTTACGCCTTCGTGTTCACGACGGTGTTCAAGGCCCGCATCCCGGATGCCGGCGGGATCGGTTTCGTGCCTTATCTCGCCGTCGCCTTCTGGCCCTGGACGGCCTTTTCGGAATCCGTGTTGCGCTCGTCGGCGTCGATTACCTCCAACGCGGCGCTGATTGGCAAGGTGGCCTTTCCCGGCGAGTTCCTGCCGCTGTCGACGGTTACCGCGACGTTCCTGATGCAGATGGCCGGGTACCTGGCCGTATTGTTCGTCTTGCAACTATGGGGCGCTCCCATCCACTGGCTGGGTGTGCTGGCCTCGATACCGGTACTGCTGCTGCTCGGCCTGTTCGCCAGCGGCCTGGCCCTGCTGGCCTCGGCCCTGCAGGTATTCATCCGCGACGTGGCGCAGATCCTGCCGCCTCTGATGACGTTCTGGTTCTTCACCACGCCGATCCTGTACAGCCCGGCCGTGCTGCCCGGCAAGCTGGCGCTCGTGATGAAGTTCAACCCGCTGTCCTGGTACGTGGAACGCTTGCGGAATTTCATTCTGTTCGGTGATTACGGCCTTTCCCTGATCGATGCCGTGATCCCGCTGCTGACCCTGTTGCTGTTCTGGATCACGCTGGTGTTTTTCCGCCGCCTGAGCACCCATTTCGAGGACTTCCTGTGACGGCGCCGCTGATTCGCGTGGAGGGTGTTTCCAAGTTCTATCCCCGGGTTCACCGGCCGGGCGAACGCCTGCGGGCTTTTGCCGCTTTGCTTGCCGGCCGTGAGCCCAGCGAGGGTGCGGAAGTGCTGCGCAACATCAGCCTCGAGATTCGCCGCGGTCAGTCCTTCGGGATCATCGGCGAGAACGGAGCGGGCAAGTCCACCTTGCTGAAGGTCCTCACCGGCGTGATCAGCCCGAGCACGGGCTCGGTCGAAGTGAATGCCCGCGTGGCGGCGTTGCTGGAACTGGGCGCCGGATTCCAGCCCGATTTCCCGGGCATCGACAACATCAGGATGAAGGCGGCGCTGCTGGGCATGAGTACCCGTCAGCTGGAGCGACGGCTGGACGACATTCTGGCCTTCGCCGACATTGGCGACTACGTGTACGAGCCGGTTAAGCATTACTCCTCGGGCATGGTGGTACGCCTGGGATTCGCCGTGGTGGCGGCTTCGGAGCCCGAGCTGCTGATCACCGACGAGGTGCTGGCCGTGGGCGATGAATCGTTCCAGAAGAAGTGTATCCGTTGGATCGAGAACTTCCTCGCCGACGGTAATACCCTGCTGATGGTTTCGCACAGCATGTACCTGGTGCAGAAGCTCTGCCAGCAGGCGCTCTGGCTGCACGGGGGCGGCGTGATGCAGATGGGTGACGTGTTTCCCGTGACACAGTCCTACCTGGCCTGGCACGAAGAAAAGAATGCAGCCGAGAAGCGCCATCGCAGGGCCCAGAAGGGCGAGAGCGGCCTGTACCGGGTCAGCGGCTTCACCGTCAGCGGCAGTGAAGGGGGCGAGGATCTCACGATTGCAACCGGCGGCAGCCTGGACGTGGAACTGCGCCTGCATTCGCCGGATGGCCGGCCGCCGGTGGCGCTGGTCGGCGTGATGCGAGCGGACGGGACGCCGGTTTACGGTGTGGCTTCAGACTTCGACGGCATTCAGCCCGAGGCGCTGGATGACCGGAATTTCCGTTACCGGATTCACTTTTCCGACCTGCCGCTGTTGCCCGGGAACTACTCGGTGCGCGGCCACGCAATGGATCCCGAAGGCATGCGCCTGTGCGACACGATGGAAGTCCGATTCCGCGTCGAAGGCGAAAGCCGCGAAATGGGCATGATCCGTCTGCCGCACCGTTGGCATACGGGCGGGGAAGGGGACTGACGACCGGTGTCGGGCGATCGCCTGCCGACGGTGGTGATACCGGTCCACAACGCGCCGGAGGAACTGGCCTGTTGCCTGCGTTCGGTGCAATCGACGGTCGGTGACCGCGCGCCGGTCGTCGTGATCGACGACGCGTCCACGGACGCTGCCGTGGAACGCGTGCTGGACCGGTTTCGCCAGGCGACGGGGCCGAACTGGGTTTTCCGGTCGAATCGCGAAAACCTCGGGTTCGTCGCGACCGCCAATCTCGGCATGCGGATGGGCGACGGCCACGTGGTCCTGCTCAACTCGGACACCGAGGTGACCCCGGGCTGGCTGGACGGCCTGCGGCGCTGCCTGGATTCGGACCCGCGGATCGCCACCGCCACGCCCTGGACCAACAATGGCGAAATTGCTTCCCTGCCGGATTTCTGTGCGCCCAGTCCCCCGCCGCCCGATCCGGCACGGGTCGCGGAGGTCATTGCCGCCTGCAACGCACCGGTTTACCCGGAGCTGCCGACGGCGGTCGGGTTCTGTATGGCGATCTCGAGGGCCGCGATCGAACGCATCGGCCTGTTTGACGCCGAGGTGTTCGGCCGCGGCTATGGCGAGGAAAACGATTTCTCGATGCGGGCGGTCGCGGCCGGTATGCGCAATGTGCTGTGCGACGACGTGTACGTGGTTCATATCGGCGGCCGCTCCTTCGGCCCGCTGGGCCTGCGGCCGGGGGAGGAGAGCATGCAGCGCCTGCTGACGCTGCATCCGCAATATCTGGAACAGGTGCAGGCCTTCATCTCCAGCGATCCGCTTGCGCCGCGCCGCCTACAGCTCCTTGAGGCGCTCGCGAGGGCTAGCGTAACCCTGAGCTGATGTAGGAGCGGCTTCAGCCGCGATTGGGGATTGGCGGCAGGCGAGAGGGGCGGTGACCCCCTTCCGGGACACGCTCGAGACGTCCATGTGCGCTATTAACCTGTTCCCGACAGGTTAATGTCCCGCAAGGAGGTCACCGCCCCTCTTTGGATACAGAGTGGGCGCGGCTGTAGCCTCGGCGGTACCCGGGGCTTCCTCCACCCCAATCGCGGCTGAAACCGCTCCTACAACACATGCGCCATTGGCTAAAGAAGGGAAGCCGGATGCCGTATTCGGTTAAAATCAGCCTCGTCTGACGTCGTTCGAGGAATTTCAGTTTGTCCGAAGCGCTCGAATTCACCGGGGAACGGTTCACGCCCGAGTGCGTGCGCGAGATCCGGTACGAGCACCTGCACCGCTATGCCTGGGCGGGCCAACTGGTCCGCGGCCTGCGCGTGCTGGACGCCGCCTGCGGGGAAGGCTACGGTTCGGCGGTGCTGGCGCGAACCGCTGCCTCGGTGGCGGCCGTCGATGTCTCGGCGGACGCAATCGGTCATGCACGAGAGCGGTACCCGGTTGACGGTCTTGAATTCCATGTCGCCGACTGCCTGGATCTGCCCTTTCAGGACGGTGAGTTCGATTGCGTGGTCTCCTTCGAAACCCTCGAACACCTCGAAGAGCAGGAACGCCTGTTGCACGAGTTCGGGCGGGTGCTGAAACCGGGCGGGTTCCTGCTCCTGTCCTCGCCGGACAAGGCGGTCTATACCGAGCAGCAGCAAAACCGCAACGAATTCCACGTCCGGGAACTGTACCGGAACGAACTCGAATCGCTGGTGCAAGAGGTGTTTCCCGCCTATCGGCTGTGGGGGCAGCGCCTGCTGTTCCATTCGGCGATCTGGTCGCTCGAACCGCAGCCGGGGTTCCTGATCCAGCAGGAAACGCAGGATGGCGTGGAAACGCTGGAGACACCGGGGCAGCCGCCCGTCTACTTCATCGTCATTTGCGCGCGCGAGGCGCGTCACCTGCCGGATCCCGGCCACGGATTGAGCCTGTTCGACGACGCGGCGGGGTCGGTCTACGAGCACTACTACCACGAAATCCGGAAGAACATGCAGGCAGGGGAGCTCCTGGCCGCGCGCGATCGTGAGATCGAAGCGCTCAAAGCGCAGCGGTCCGCCGGGCGCCCGCGCGCGCCTTGGTGGCGCCGCCTGTTCGGGGGGCAGTGATTGCCGGCCGTCGTGAACGTTCCCGTCAACGTGATTATCGTGAACTTCAACGCCGGTGAGGCGCTTGCGCGCTGTCTCAAGTCCGTACTGGCGCAGGAGGTGCCGGTGCGGGTCACGGTGATCGACAATGCATCCACCGACGGCAGCGCCGCGCAGGCCCAAGCGGAATTCGCCGATTGCGACAATGTCCGGTTCGTCGAAAACGAGGGCAACCCGGGCTTCGCCCCGGCCGTCAACAAAGCGGTTCTCCTGGCAGAGGAGGGCGAAGTCAACATGGACGGCTACCTGCTGATCCTCAATCCCGACTGCGAGCTGCGCGAGGGCGCGCTGGGACACCTGGTCGACGCGTTGGCGCGGGACCCCTCGGCGGCGCTGGCCGGGCCGGCAGTGCAGGGCGGTTCGGGCGAACTGCTGAGGGGCACTCTGCGTCGTTTCCCGGACCCGTGGCGCTCGTTCCTCACCGTTACCGGTCTGTGGCGCCTGGGGCGCAGGCTGCCGGGCTTCCAGGGGGTGGAGGAAAACCCCGGGGCGGTCACGGAAACGCGCGTGGCCGAGGCAGTTTCGGGCGCCTGCATGCTGGTGCGGAAGTCTTCGTTCCGGGCCGCCGGCGGCATGGACGAGGGTTACCTGCTGCACTGCGAGGACCTGGACCTGATGTACCGTCTGCGCCAGAGCGGCGGATACTGCGTGTATGTGCCCGCCGCGCACGTGTTCCACCGGCAGGGGCTGTCCAGCGCCAGTCGGCCGGCCTGGGTGCACTGGCAGAAACACCGCGGAATGCAGCGCTTCTTTCGCAAGTTCCAGGCCCGTGACCACGGCTTCCTGGTGCGCGCACTGGTGACACTGGGTATCTGGCTGCGCTTCGCGGTGACGCTTCCCCTGGCGCTGCTGCGGCATTGAACGCGGAGATGCCACGGTCGCTGGTCGCGGTCACCGGCGCAAGCAGCCAGCTGGGCGTGTTCGCGTTGTCGCGACTGCTCGAGGCCGGACTGCGGGTCTTGGCGGTCAGCAGAAAAGCGCCCGCGGCCCCGGTCGAAACCGCGCACAATCTGCGGTGGGTACAGCCCGATGCGCTAGGCGCAGACGGGACCACCCCGGCCGGAGCGCTAACCGACCTGGTGTCGTTCGGGCCGCTGCACCTGGCCTGCACGATCGTCGAGTCCAACCCCGGCATCCGCCGGGTCGTCGCGTTCAGCACCAGCAGCGTGGCGAGCAAGCAAACGTCCGTGAACCGGGCGGAGCGGCGCCTGGCTCTGGGTATCGCGGCTTCCGAGGAGCGGCTGCGCGCGCTTTGCACCCGCCGCAGCGTGCCGCTCCTGTTGCTGCGACCGACGTTGATCTACGGTTGCGGAATGGATGGAAACGTCAGCCTGCTGCGCCGCTTCGGCGAGCGCTGGGGCTTCATACCGCTGGCGGGGAAAGCCCACGGCCTAAGGCAACCGGTGCACGCGGACGATCTCGCCTGGCTCGCGGCCAGGGCGCTCACGGCGGAAAACCCGGTCGAAGGCTGCAGCGAGGCCTGCGGCGGCAGCACCCTTCGTTACAGCGACATGACGCGCAAGCTCGCAGAGAGCTGCAACCGCAGGGTACGGCTGGTGCGCCTGCCGCCGTGGATGATGGCGGCGGCGCTGGACCTGCTGACCCTGTCGCCGCGCTGGCGCTCGCTGAACCCGGAGATGGTGCGCCGCCAGAACCGTAACCTGGTGTTCGACGATTCCCTGTTGCGCGAAAAGCTCGGCTGGGATCCGCGCCCCTTCCAGCCGACGCCGGAAGATTTCGAAATGCCCGAGGCCGCCCGGGAACTGCAGTTACCTGTCTCGTAGGACCGGGAATGTGTGGGAACAGGCTTGCCTGCGAAAGGGGGTTGGCTCTGGCAATTCGCACCCAAGGGTGCTCCCACATGCGCCGGAACGAAACCCACCGTAGGACCGAGCCTT
>JASFKQ010000069.1:0-16364 GCA_050118555.1 Lysobacterales bacterium | reverse complement strand
CCACGCCAGCTTGAACCCGAGCGACAGCACCGCCGAGCCGATCGCCGCGCCCAGGGCGCCATTGGCCGTGGTTTTCTTCCAGAAAAAGCCGAGCAGGAAGATGGCCACGATGCCGGGCGTGAAGAAACCGGTGAACTCCTGGATGTACTGGAAGGCCTGGTCGAAGTTGCCAAGCAAAGGCCGCGCCACGACCATGGCGATGATCATCGCGGAAAAGGCCACCGTGCGGCCGATCGTCACCAGGTGCTTCTGGCTGGTCTCTTGTGGCCTGAAATGCCGGTACATGTCCATGGTGAAGATGGTGGAAATGCTGTTGGTCATCGACGCCAGCGAAGAGACGATCGCTGCGATCAGGGCCGCGAACACCAGGCCCTTGACGCCCACCGGCAACATTTTCATCAACTCGGGGTAGGCGCGGTCGTTCTCGATGCCGGGAATCAGGATCGCGGCCGCAATGCCCGGCAACACCACCAGCACCGGCACCAGCATCTTCAGGTACGCCGCAAACACGATGCCCTTCTGCGCTTCGCGATTACTCTTCGCGGCCAGAGCACGCTGAATGATGTACTGGTTGAAGCCCCAGTAGGACAAGTTCATGATCCACATGCCGCCGACCAGCACCGAGACACCCGGCAGATCCTTGTAGTACGGCTGGTCGCTGGTGAAGATCATGTCGAACTTTTCCGGCGCCAGTTCCAGCGTCTTCTGGAATCCGGCCAGGGCGCCCTGCCCGCCCGATATGTCGTTCATCGCGATCCAGGCGATGAACAGTCCCCCTAACACAAGCAACACCACCTGGATGATGTCGGTCAACGCCACGGCCTTGAGGCCGCCATACAGGGAGTAGGAGATGGCGAACAGGCCCAGGATGACGAGGCCCCACGTCTGGTCGAGCCCGGTCACCGAGTTCATCGCCAGCGAGCCCAGCCACAGGATAGAGGTCAGGTTGACGAACACGTAGACGCCCAGCCAGAACGTCGCCATCACCATCCGCACGCGGTGGTCGAAGCGCTGTTCCAGGAACTGGGGCATGGTATAGATCCGGTGTTTCAGAAACACCGGCAGCAGGTACTTGGCGACGATGATCAGGGTCAACGCGGCCATCCACTCGTAGGACGCGATCGCCGCGCCGAGCAGGTAGGCCGAGCCCGACATGCCGATGATCTGCTCGGCGGAGATGTTGGCCGCGATCAGCGAGGCGCCGATGGCCCACCACGGCAGGGCTCGTCCGGCCAGAAAGTAATCCTGGGTATCCTTCTCGTGCCCCGCTTTCTCGCGCGAAACCCACTGCGCGAGGACCAGCAGGAACAGTCCATAGATGATGACGACCGCGTAGTCGAGGCTTTGCAGGTGCATGGTGCTCCGCCTTCCTTCTTGTTGTGGTATCCGGTTCGGAAATGGATCGGTGCGGCGGAACTATAGCACCTCGAGCCGACCGGGGAGCTGTTCCCGGTGATCAGAAAGGGTATCGGGATGGCCTGCAAGCCCGCATGGGAGCACAAGACGGGGGCCGGATCAGCCCAGCCCGTGATATCTCCACCAGAGCCATGCCAGAACAAGCGCACCCAACACGAGCCAGGCCAGCCAGATCAACCTGAGCTTTGACCGTCTGAATTGCCGTTGCCTGACTTCGCGATCGGTAAGTTCCTCCCGATCGATTTCCTGCAGACAGCTTTCGACCTCCCGCAGTTGGAAGCCGGCTTGCCAGCGCTGCGCCACCGCATTCAGGCCGAATGCCAGGATCAGTCCGGCGGCGAACACCAGCAGATCGGTGGTATCCAGATTCCGCATGACACCGTACTTGAACCAGGCGTAGTAAAGAACCCCGACATAAAAAATCAGTGACCCGGAAAACGCGGCGATGTAGAGCGAGCGGATGAACCGCTGGTGGTAGAATCCCACTACCTCCTGCAGGCAGTGCCGAAGACTGCTGCCTGCGAGCTCGGCCGGGGGAATGCTCTGTAACGCCATCCACTGCAGGAAGGTCAGGAACAGGGTCAGTGCCAGTATCGAAGTATTCATCCAACTGATGACTCCATCGTGCCGGAACAGCCAGAGCAAGCCCACCAACCCCGCTGCGCCAGCGACTTTCAGCACCATGTCCAGCGACAGCGCAACCTTGAACTGCCTTGTGATGTTGTTCGATTCCTTGCGCAGCACCGCGCTGATTTGCTCGACACCCAGCGTTTCGGTGCGCGTGGCCCACTCGTCGTGCCACATCTTGCGGAAATTTGCCAGGTCAACGTCGTTCATTTCAGTCTGCCTCTCTGATGAGTCGGGTGAGCTTCGAGCGGATGCGCACAAGACGCACACTGACGTTCTTGACGCTCGTGCCCAGCGTGTCGGCGATCTCGTCATAGCTGCGCTCGTCGAGCCACAGCAGAATGATGGCCTTCTCCACTGCACTGAGACCCGAGATCGCCTGGTACAAGCGCTTCAGGTCTTGCGCATGCGCCGCATCCTGGTACTGAACGTCGTGTTGCCAGGAGATGTCCGGATCGGCCGGGGGCCTTCGTTTGCGGCGTCTGAAGCTGATGGCCGTGTTCAGGGCGACCCGATACATCCAGGTCGAGAACGCAGAACGACCATCAAATGAGGCCCACGACTTCCACAGCTGTAGCAGAATCTCCTGTTTGAGATCTTCGCGGTCCTCAATGGCGTTGCCATAGACCATACTGACCTTGTGCACGATGTTCTGGTGGGCCGACACCTGTGCGAGGAACGCTTTGCTGCTGGCTTCGCTGCCCATGACGCATGTATGCCTTCTGATTGCCTGTTCCTGACCTGTTAGTCGTGCAGCAGTGCAAAAAACTACAACTTCAATATTTCTGCCAGGCGCGGTCAGTCGAGCCGCACCGCCCGACATGCCGCTGATCTGCTCCGCCTTCCTTCTTGTCGAGGTATCCGGTTCGGAAATGGATCGGTGCGGCGGAACTATGGCCCTTGGTATTTTCGCCAGAGACCGCAAGCACTGACCGGACTCATCGCCAGGGACAGCAAGGTGTCACAAGATCACGTTTCCCGATCCAGCTCTCCACGGCTCCGTATCGAGGCCTTGGCTTCGCTTGTGCGCACATTTTGCCGCACCCGTGGCCTGCCGCTGTTTCAGCCCGCCTCGCTTTCGCGATAGACGATGTCGCGCGCGCCTTCCTCGAAGCTATCCAGGGACTGGTCCCAGCGGATACCGGGCCAGTGCAGTTCCAGTTCGCCGCTCGCCGGCCGGTAGGCAGCGGTGTACAGAGTCCCGAAACCGTTCTCGAAACCCGGCGAATACAGCGGCGGGCGCTGGAACGCGGCGATGAAGCGGCCCGGTGGGCCGACACGCCGCTCCATGCGTTGCAGCAGGAAAGCCTCGCGTTCCACCGAAGAGGTGGCGCGCGCGTGTTCGTGCCATTCCACCTTCTGCTGGTGGTTGGTCGCCGCAGGCGTGTCGGTTACCATCGCGCGCCGATTGGGCCGCAGGAATACCGTGCGAAAATCGCGGCGTCGGTCCAGCACGGTGACGTTGTACGCCATGTGGCAGGGAATCCGCTTCAGCGCGCGCACCGCTTCTTCGACATCGGCACAGGTTTCCAGCACGTAGCGCAACACCAGGGGAATGCCGAACCCGGGCGCCACCTCGCGGCTGCCGCCGAAGGTGAGCGACACGGCCAGACCGTCCTCGTTCACGCCATCGAGCAAACCCAGCAGGCAGTCCGACATTCCCATCACCTTGCGCCCCAGCCACTGCGTGCGCAACACCACGCCCTCGAAGGCCTGCGGATTGTAGTCGTAATTTCGAACCAGTAGCGGTTCGGGGCCCGGCCAGATCGCCTGCGAACAGCCCGCCAGGTAAGGCGGCGGTGAGTAACAGGACAGAAAGCGGAATGCGTGGTCGGAGCCGCCCGCCAGTTCCGTCAGCTGTTCGTGCACGGGCGCCAGCTCCGGCATGTGGGTGCGCAGGGCCTTGCGACATTCGAGAAAGGTCGGCCTGTCAGCCTCGCCCTGGGACAGCCACCAGCGATGGTAAGCCGGCCAGAACTGCTCGAACAGCGAGGCCCAGCTTTCACCCGGTTCCGGCTCGTCGATCGCCTGAAACGTCAGTTGCACGGTCATGTTTCGTCGCGGGCCGCTGACCCCGGGTGACGCCGGATCACAGAATCTTGAACGCGGGATCGGCCAGTTTCGGCGAGGCGGCCGCGGTTACCGGCCTCGCACGATACCCGGCGCGAATCCCGGCGATCCACTTCCTGGCCCGCTGGGTCAGGCGAAAGCGGTTGTCCATCAGTCGCCCGCGTGTGACCAGGATGCCGAGGTCGGCGCCCTCGTAGCGGTAATCACCGGGCTTGAGGATGCGCAGGAAGAACGCCTCCTTTTCACTCTCCACGGCACGGCGGTGGTAGTCGAAGCGATCGTAAGTGATGCTGCCGTTGTCCTGCATGCGCCAGATGCCGCTGGCGGGCGCATCGGTCAGAAGGTCGACCGTGTCCTCGGTGTGCTTGATCACGAGCTGCGACCAGCTGTCGATGTTCTCCGGTTCGGCCCAGCGCGCGTTCAGCTCTTCGATATCGAGATCGAAGGGCACGCCGGAGAACTCCAGCAGATGGAACAGGAACAGCGGCGCATCGGCATGGGCGAACGCGGCATGGTTGGTCATCGAACTGGCACCGGTGATGCGTGGATTGAGTTCGCCCAGGTAGATCTCCGGGGAGTTCTTGTCGATCAGGAAATCCAGCTCGAAATAGCCCCGATATCCCTCCTTGACCAACTGTTCGCCAAAGCGGGCGGTGTACTCGCTGGCCTTGTCGCGCGCCTTCTTCGAGAACGCGCCGGCGAAAATCTCGTTGCCGCACCAGCCGCCGCGGTAGGGGGTCAATTCGGGGAAGCCCACCAGTTCCGTCATCATCGGCCCGACGATGGTGCCCTGCTTGGTGGCGCAGGCCTCGATGGCCGCGCCGCGGCAGTTGATGCGCTTCATGACCTTGATCTCGCCGTGCCCGATGATGTCGTGCTGATGGCGCTTGAAATCCTTCTCGCTGCGAATGAAGAAAGTCGTGTGCCCGGAGTCGCCGTAGGCTGACTGCAGCACCAGGTCGTTACCGATACCGGCGCTTTTCGCGGCAGCCAGCACATCGTCGTAACTGCCTATCTCAGCCAGCGTGTTCGGCACGCTGGGCACGTCGGCCTTGTTCCCGATCCTCACGGTCTCGATCTTGTTGTCGACGCGGTTCCGCAATTTGGCTTTGGGAAACCAGACTTTGCCGCCCAGTTCCTTGACCAGCTTCTCGGTTTCTTCGTCGAACATCAGGAACACGAACCTGGGCTCGCCCCCGCGTTCCTCCACCCAGTCCACCACTTCCTTCTGCTGCAGCAGGTAGTTGTTGATCTCCTCGATGGACTGGAATTCGGGTGGAGAGTCCGCCACCGGCACGAGCACATTGGGATGAGCGCCGTCGAAGCAGTCAATGTAATTGATATACTTGAAGTTATGCACCCACTCGTCGAGTCCGAGCAGGTTGAAATTAGTGGCGCTCACGAAGTAGATCGGCGTCTCGTTGCGGTGAAAGAACCGCCGGATCTCCGAGATGTTCTTGAGCTTCTTACGTTTTTGAGCCATGAAAACTCCTGTGATGAATGCGTCAGTCGGCGGCCAGCGCCGCGACCGTTTGTTCGGTAAACACGCGCAGACCGAGCTCAGCCCGAAAGCCGTGAATTTCGGACACGTCCAGTTTGCGCATGAAGTCCAGTATGCCGGCCGAGATTACCTGCCCCGGGACGAGGATCGGAAAGCCCGGCGGGTACGGAATGATGAATCCGGAGGACACGACTTCCCGCCCCTGCGCCATGGCGTCGTCGATTTCGCTGCCATGCAACGGAAAATACTCACACTTGCTCTCGTCGTAGGCGAGGAAGAACGCTTTGCGCAGGTCTCCGGCCGGCGTGGCGTCGCCGTGGGGCCGAAAGGCGTCATGGAAGCGCGAGAAATCGGGCAGCGCGGGCAGGTCTTCGGTCAGCGAGTGCAGCCGCGAGGCCAGAGCCTTGCGCTCCATCGCACTGGCGTCCTCCACCTCTGAATCCAGCTTGCGCGCAATCTTGACCAGCACCTCGATCAGGTAGGCCACCGACGACCGCGTGGTGCCGATGTTGGTCATGAACAGCACCGTGTTGCGTGAGGTCTTGTTGACCTGGATACCATACTTGTCCATCAGGAAGCGGTTCTTGAACGTGTCGCCGTCCACGCCTGTGCGCCCGATCGACAGGGTCACGCGGGTCGGGTCGAGCGCGAACTCGTCCTCGGCCCAGGCGTCCCACAGTTGGCTCCAGCCTTCCTGGTCGCTCCAGTACATGTCGATGCCGCTGGTGCGGTATTCCTGCGGGATCATGTCGCTGATCGGCAGCACGTCGAAGTACTTCTTAAGTAGCGGATGGCTGTCGATCGAGCGCCGCATGACCATCGCCGCTTCGATCTGCTTCTGCACGAACTCGAAGCCTTCCAGTTCGACCTGGCGGCGGCCGACATCCAGCGACGCGATGATCTGGTAGTTGGGCGAGGTCGAGGTGTGCGTCATGTAGGCTTCGCGAAAGGCCTGCTCCACCTCGCCTTTGAAATCCTGGTCATGCACGTGGATCATCGAGCCCTGGCGCAGTGAGGTCAGGGTCTTGTGGGTCGACTGGGTCGCGTAGACCCGCACCCGCACCCGGTCCGGATCCGGCATCAACGCCATTTCCAGCATGCCCTTCTCGTCTTTTGGCGCCTTTTTCGCCCACGCGTCGTAGGCCTCACGGTATTCCTCCGAGCGATAGCGGGCGCGCAATTTGTCGGCGCAGTGCATGCCCGTTCGCTGGCGGTAGGTCGGCGAAAAGCGCGCAAAGGCGAACCAGGCTTCGTCCCACAGGAAGATCAGGTCGGGCTTGATCGCCAGGCATTCCTGCATCACCCGCTCGACGTTATAGACGATGCCGTCGAAGGTGCAGTTGGTCAGCAGCAGCATGCGCACCTTGTCGAGATGCCCAGAGGCCTTCAGGTCCAGCAGGTGCTTCTTGATTTCGCGCAGCGGTACGGCGCCGTACATCGACCAGGGATGCAGCGGGTAGCTCTCCAGGTAAATGACCTCTGCGCCGGCCAGCACCAGCCCGTAGTGGTGTGACTTGTGGCAATCGCGGTCGACCAGCACGATGTCGCCGGGTTGCACCAGCGCCTGAACCACGATCTTGTTGCAGGTCGAGGTGCCGTTGGTGGCGAAGTAAGTCTGCTTGGCGCCGAAGGCCCGCGCGGCCAGCTCCTGCGCCCGCTTGATGGGGCCGGAAGGCTCGAGCAGGGAGTCGAGGCCACCCGACGTCGCTGAGGTTTCGGCCAGAAAGATGTTGGGTCCGTAGAATTCCCCCATGTCCTGGATCCAGTGCGACCGCACGATCGACTTGCCACGGCTGATGGGGAGTGCGTGAAACACTCCGGTCGGCTGCTGTGAGTAGGTTTTCAGGGCGTTGAAGAATGGCGTCTCGAAACGTTCGGAGATCCCCCGCAGGATGTTGAAATGCAGTTCGGTGAAGTCCTCCATGTTGTAGAACATCCGCCGGCAGTTGCCCAGATCCCGCCCGGCGATGTCTTCCACGCCGCGGTCGGTCACCAGGTAGACATCCAGTTCGGGCCGCACCTTGCCGATAAGGCGGCACAGCTCCGGACCCAGGTCCTGGGGTTCAAGTTCGTCGAGGTCTTCGTCGCCGATGCGGCTCAGATACTGCGTCAGCAGCGGGTGCTGGTTGTGGGTGTGCAAATCGAAACCGAAGCGCACCACCACCGCCTGGATGTTGTGATTGATCATGACGGCGATCAACGCATCTTCGAGGCTGTGCGCGACGACCGCCTCGTAGGTGTAAGGGTCTTCCCGACGCCGCATGTAATGCAGGCTGGTGCGCAGCGACTTTTCCTGCGCAGCGGTCAGTTCGTCGACGAACAGTGTTTCAAAATAGGGCCGCGCGTAAGCACGGGCTTCCGGACTTTCCTCCTCGTCTGCGGCATCCTCACCTTCGGCGTACTCGCCCGTCAGGGGGATCAAACGGCGCCGGTAGGAGCCGCTCGACGTGGCGCGCACGATGCGGCGCACAACGAAGGCCAGTTCCTCGTAGTCCCTGGCGCTCAGCAGCTTGTGCAGGTGGTCCATAACGGGGCGGCCCGGGAAAGCCCAGTAGCGTTCGATTGGCTCCAGGACATCGAGCAGATGGGTGGCACGATCGCGCAGACGTTGGATACCCTTGCCCGCTGCTTCGGCCTCGAACAGCAGTTGCGTTGTCTCCTGCAGGGAACTCCAGCGGTCCGCCCTCAGCTGGGTGGCGCTATAGTGGTCGTCTTTGCCGTCGTCCGGCTGGTGTGGGGTCTTCGTCTTGCCTCTTGCTGTTGCGATAATCGTCTCCGCTGGTGAATTGATTCCGTCTGCCGGTCAGCCGCGAGCGACTGCCAACCTGGCGGTAAACTCTTGGCTCAGCCGTCGTCGGCTAGGTCGAGGCCTCGCCCCGGCGCCGGAGCGCCGATTCCCGCCCGCGAGCCCTTTTCGGGCAGCTTCAGCGGACCGAGTTCGGCAAGATAGGAATTCTCCTTGTTTCCGGGCTCGTAGATCGGGAAGTGCAGCTTGCTGTCCCGAAAGCTCTTCAGCGGCTGGCCGAGCCCGCGCAGACCACTTTCCCGTTGCCTGCGGACTTGCTGGAGATCGATCTCCAAGGGAATGATCTCTTCGTTACCGCCAGCCTGATACAGTACCACACCGGAAGGATCGAAGACCGCCGAACGCCCGACGCCCCCAGCGCCCAATCCATTGATATCAAAAATATAACACTGGAATTGAGCCGCTGTGGACCGCGCCATGACGAGTTCGATCTCACGCTCCACCGTGCCGGTCAGCACCGGATGCAGCAGCACCTCGGCACCCATCGACGTCAGCATGCGCGTGGTTTCCGGAATCCAGATGTCGTAGCAAATGGAGACACCGAAGCGACCGACGTCCGGCACGTCGAACACGCAGAACTCCGTCCCCGGCTGGACGCCGATCTCGTAGGGCAGGAACGGAAACAGCTTGGTGCAGCGGGCCACCACTTCGCCGTTGGGGTTGATGACGGGCGCGGTATTGTAGATCTCGCCATCGGGGCCCTTTTCATAGATCGAGCCGGGTAGCAACCAGATTCCGTAGTCGCGCGCCGCCTGCCGATACGCCTGCTCGGCCGGACCTTCACGCGCCTGGGCGGTCTGTGTCAGCGGGCCACAGGTAGCGAGTTCGCTCATCACGACCATCTGCACCCAGGGAAAGCGCTCAATGGTCACTGCCAGCTTGTGCAGCATGGCCTGAAGGTTGTCGTGCAGAGCGGCGACGTGGGTTTGAATGCCAGCAATGGAAAATGGAACCAAGTTCGGTACTCCATATCGATAAGGGTGATTCGGACGCTGCCGGACCAGGCCGGCGCCGGGGTATCGGTGGATTCTCTCACAGAGCCGGGGCGCTTTACCAAATCGGCCGGCGCGTGAAGTTCGCAGCCTTCCCTCCGCTTCGATCCGCGGGTGTAACAGCCAGCTTGTTCCGACGCTTTGAAGCCGCTGGCCCGACTCGCGGCGCGCAACACTCATCTCGTCGCAAAGCCAGGCGCGAATTCCGCATCGTTGCGCTAGGTTTCTGGTATGTCGACTGAAAATGCGAGGACGGGAACCCCCGGTGCCGCTGGCGGCGATCCGCTCGACCGGATCCTGTATTCCGACGACGCCCTGTGCATCGGTCTTTTCGATTGTCCCCGCAATCACCCCCGTTTTGCCGATTCGGGACCGGCATCGGGCGACCTGGTGGTTTTCCCGCGCGACGCCGTGGAAATCCGGCATCCGGGCCACGATCCGCTGGTTGCCGACTCGCGCATCATGACCCTGTACAACTCCGGACAGGAATACCGGCGCGGAGCGCTTTCTCCCTACGGGGATCGCTCCATGTGGCTCCGCTTTCCGCGCGAGGCGGTGGTGGAAGCCCTGATCGATGCCGGCCGGTCGCATCCAGCCCTGGAACGCAGGCCGTTCGAGTCGCCGTTCAGCCCCTGCTCGACGGAGTGCTACTTCCGTGCGCGAAAGCTGCTCAACAAACTGCTCGTGGGGAATGCGACGGATTCGCTCGGAATCCAGGAAATGGGTTATCGCCTGCTGTACACCGCCATCAGCGTTCTTCCGGACTCCCGCGGACACACCTCGCCACAACGACCTTCGACACGTGCACGCCACCGGCGTCTCGCCAATCGCTGCCAGGCGCTGCTGGCCGGCCGTTTTGGCGAGTCGCTCAGCCTGACAGACCTGGCTCGGGAACTGGCGACGACACCCTTTCACCTGAGCCGGGTGTTTTCCTCGCAGACCGGCACGACCATCCACAATTACCTGATGAGCCTGCGGCTGAGGGCTGCGCTGGACCTGGTCATTGAACGACCGGACCGCCGTCTGACCGACATCAGCGCCGACCTGGGCTTCGCCACGCCGAGCCATTTCTCCCGCCGTTTTCGCCAATCCTTCGGCCGCAGCCCGGGCGCCTGCCGGTTCCGGCGCCTGGACCCGAACTCCTGACAACACCACCTGCCCACAAATGAGCAATCTGGTGACAGTCCATCGGACCGGGCGCCATTAGGATTCGCCTCTGCGTAACTCACAATCCAAAGGAGGTCCCTTTATGCTCACCAACCGCTTCAGGCGCTCGGCGTGCGTGCTCTGCGGCATGGCGCTAACACTGGCGTCCGGCGTGGCCCTTGCCGCCCATGCCAACTTCAAGGAATCCGACGTGGACGTACTCTACGGCCTGTCCCAGGAACAGGCCGGCGACGGCTTCGGCTGGGTCGCCGATCCGATTGGCGACATCGACGGCGATGGCACTCCCGATTTCATAACCTCTGCCCCCTTCTGGGTGAACGGTTCCGGCCAGGCGGTCGGCAAATACTATGTATTCTCCGGCGCGGACGGCTCGCTGCTGTTCTCGGAGCAAGGCGTGGCCGGCGAGTACCTGGGCTATTCCGCAACCGCAGCCGGCGACGTCGACGACGACGGAGTACCGGACTACATCGTGGGCAGCCTGGCCCGCGCGATCGTGCGGTCGGGCGCCGATCACAGCCTGATCCATGAATGGGCCATGCAGGGAGAATATTTCGGCTTCGACTCCGCCGGAATCGGAGACGCCAACGGCGACGGCTATGATGACGTCGTGGTCGGTGCGCCGCTCGCAGGCTACGGCGGAGCGGGTTCCGGCCGGCTCTACGTGTTTTCCGGTGACAACGGCGAGATTCTCTGGACGTTCGACGGCGAAGCCGGATGGCTGACCGGTGTGGGCACCGGACCCGCGGGCGATCTGAACGGTGACGGAACGCCGGACGTGGTGGTGGCCGCACATGGAGCGGTCAAGAGCAAGAAGGGCGCGGTATTCGCACTGTCTGGTGACGACGGCGGCGTGCTGCTGCAGCTCAAATCGCGCTCGCCCTCGCCGGGCACGCTGACGGCGAAGCACCCCTACCAAACGACCTTCGGGCGTTATCACTGCCATGGTGTCGGCGACGTCGACGCGGATGGCGTGCCCGACATTTACGTGGGGGATTACGGCGCCAAGAGCCCCGAGCCGACCGGAGACGAAGACGATCCGGGCTTCTACACGGGTCGGGCCTACGTGTTCTCCGGCGCGGACGGCAGCCTTTTGCGCGACATCCGCGCAGAGAACGTCGGGGATGGCATGGGCCCGGGCCGGTTGGTTGCCGACGTGAATGGCGACGGCCACGACGACATCTACGCGGCCGCCTATCTGTACACTGACGGACCGCTCTCCCAGGTAGGCAAGGGTTACCTGATCTCGGGCCAGGACGGCAGTGTGCTGCGGACCATGACGGGTCAGACAGCCGGGGAATCGCTCGGCGTCGACGCGCTGAGTCTGGGAGATGTCAGCGGCGACGGGGTGACGGACTACGCGTTGACCGGTGCCGGCAGCCTGTGGGTGATCCTGGGTAACTGACCCGGCCGACAAAGACGAAACGACCCCGGGCCTTCGCGCCCGGGGTCGTCGTTACGCGGATCGATCTCAGTTGCTGATGTGGAACGACCATTCGCTCCCCACCCCATCCCACACATACGTGCTTGAATTGAGGCCACTCACTGCGGCTGTGTAGTCGCCGGCAGGCGTGCCGCCCTGGCCATTGCGTTTCGGAGCGCTGGTCAGCCAGCGGACTTCCGCTTCCCCGTTCGGGTCGGTGGTCGTAGACGCCAGATCGACCGTGCTCGGCCCATCCACGCTCACGTTCACGGTGAGGCCGGAAACCGGGCTGCCGAAGGCATCGCTGACACTGAGGATCAGCACGATCTCGTCGCCCGCGACGAAGTTCGCGGTCTGGGTCCAGGCGACTACCTTGTTCTTGCCTTTGCCGCTGACGGTCCAAAGGCCGGTTTCGCCAGTCGAGATCGAGGCCGTTTTGACCTGCTGCCCGGGTGGCTGCGGCGTGGCGCAGAGGATGTTGCTGAAGCCCGATTCGCAGCTGTCGGCCGAGGCCGTCACCTTGTAGCAATAGCTCTGGCCATTGGTCAGGTTGCTGTCCGTGAAGTGGCTGCAATCACCGTTCGCGCAATCGAGCTGCGTAATCAGCTGTGCCTTGGTCGACTGGTCGTAGTAAAGGCTGTAGCTGTCCGCAGCCGCGGGGCCCGTCCAGGCCAAGTCCACGGCCTTGTCCGCGGCATCCGCCGTGGTCAGAGCGGGCGCATCGAGGCTGCAGCTTCCTGTAGTCGCTCCCCAGGTGGTCGAGGCGATCACGACGGGCTCCGCCATACCCGTGTTCAGCCAGGCATCGAGCATGTTGGCGCCCTCCTGTGCCAGGAACGCGTTGCTGCGCTCGTTCGCCAGGTACAGGAACTGGATGTACTCCCAACTGGTGGGCTGGTACATCAGCTCGATGTTCGCGGCAACCGCGTCAGTAGGTGGAGTGAGGCCAAAGGTGTCGTAGTGCACATAGGTGCCACCCTCCGAACCCCCGTACTGGTCGGCGGGTATCGGAGAGGCATTCCGCCGCCGCGCTTCGTCATAATCCATACCGTAGGGCGGGATGCGATTGTCGCGGACAACGGTATTATTCAGCGCGAAATGGAAGGACTCGACCGCCGCGCCTGCTGATTTCGCATCGTTCAGGGTCACGGTCGGATCGCCGGTCGTTCGGTCGTAGGCCAGCGCCAGGTCTTCCGCATACCCCAGGTCGATCAGCTGGCCCGCCCAGGCCGGGGTGATGCCCATGTGGGCCGCGTATACCCGCGTGTAGTCACTTTCCGGATCGAGAAGGGTCTTCACGGTCGTGCGGACATCGTCGATGGTCACGTCGAGATCGCCATAAACGCCGTCTTCCCGCGGCAATAAGTTCTTGTTGTTGTCATACCACTGCACATGCAGCCACATGCGCCGGCCTTCCGGATAGCCCGAAATGAGCTTGTGACCCGTGTGGTTGACGATCTTCAGGGTATCGCCCTCGACCTGCAGCGTGGCCGCCAGGCGCAGTTGTTCCAGAGCGCGCAGCTTGCCGTCGTCCAGCGCCTGCCGTTGCTCCGCGCTCAGGCCGCCACCGAGCCGCAAGGCGCCCTGACTGTCCAGGTACTCGATGGCATCCGCCATCCAGTAGTTGCCCCCCGTCATATCGTGCAGCGGGAGATCCGACCGAACAGGCACGCCATGCTTGTTGGCCCCGGTGCCCGTGACGGCCCGCAGATGACAGCTCTGGCAACTGTAGAAACGGGTCGCGCCGTCTTCGTAGTTCGCCGTTCCGCGGGCAGGGTCATAGGCCGCGTCGTAGGCCGCTTTCAGGGCGCCACCCTGTAGTTCAAGGGGCAGGTTTTCGAACGTGTCGACCGGCATATCGTGAAGCATGCTGGACATATGCTCGCTGAACGTCCGTTCGACCACGCCGTAGCGGTAGGGCGGGTTGTTGAAGGCGGCCTTCGTTTGCATCGTATCGCCCGGCACACCGCTTGCGGTGACGGCTTCCTCGCTGAGCAGGGCGCCAAAGTTGTGCGCAAGGTCGCCGGTGACCGGGTTGGAAACGTCGTGACAGGTGCCACAGAACTCGGATTTGCGATGGAACCGGGACCGCATGAACTGGTGCCGTGCTTCGGCGTCGACGAAGGGACCGAGCTTGTCCGAACCGTTCCACATGGACGACATGCCCGAGCCGTAGTAGCCCTCCCCGCTGCCGTCGTTGGCGATGAACGGTGCGTTCATGACCCCCAGGTGCTCGCTGTCGTCGGGGTTGGTCAGCTTGTGGCAGTAGTCACACTCGACTCCGTCGGAATCCCCGGCGGCGAGACCGGAACCGTCGGTTGGCGTGGAGCGCCCCCCCAGCCAGCCGGCGGTGCTGTGGCAGCGCAGACAGAGATCGCCGGAACCGTTGAAGTCCTGTTCCGCAATGGCCATGGTGGCCCAGAAAATCGGATCCCGGCCGGCGTTGGCCATCATGGAACCGCGCCAGTTGTGCGCCGGTTCCACGGCGCTGTTGTAACCACCATGACAGTTGTCGCACTTGTCAGGCGACTCCAGGTTGCTGATCTCCAGCGGCTGGGTGCCCGGCATCTGGACTTCGTTGGGCACGATATCGGCGGGAAAGGCGCTGTTGGCAAGAAACAGGCCGACGAAAACACACACGGTCACGGCTAGACGCTTCATGACCTTCTCCTCGTTGTGTGGCTATCGTTTTCCTTTTCCAACCAGTGTGCGACCAGTGCGCCCACAACCCGTTGATTTGGATCAGGTAAGCCGGGGCCAGATCAGGCAAATGCTTTCACCGTGTTGGCGGCGGACATGCCCGACGTGCTTCATCGGCGTCAGCACGGTAACTTCCACCCCGGGTCTCGAAAACGGTGTTCAAACAGATCGCGCAGGCCTTGGTCGGCAGCCAGCATCCCGGCCTTGCTTTCGCTGGCTTCGCCGCCAAGTATTCCACTATGATCCAGAATCTCCAGGCCCTTGCATGAATGACGTCAGCTTCCACATCGACACGGACACACCACGGGTCCTCGCCCGCCTCGAACGGGAGGAGGTAACGCTGCCGGCGCTATGGCTGCGGGAGCGCTGCCAGGATCCGGAACACGTCGACCCGAATACCCAGCAGCGCCTGTTCGATCCGCACCACCTGCCGGAGGAACTGTCGCTGACCGCGGCGGAGCGGTTGGACTCCGGCCGGGTCAGGCTCGGTTTCAGCGACGGTTACCGCGGAGAGTACGATCTCGAACGCCTCGCGGAGGAATTTCGACCGCGGGACGGGGTGCCGGCACCGTGCCCCTGGGACGCCTCGCTGGACCGCGCCGAAGTAACCTTCGACTGGGGCACCCTGACCGGGGATTCGGCCCTGCATAAGGCCCTGGGCACATTCCTGGGGCGCGGGTTTCTGCTGCTGCGGCATGTGCCGACCGAACCCGAGACCATTCTCGAGGTCGCCACGCGTTTCGGCTATGTGCGCGACACCAACTTCGGCAGGCACTTCGAGGTCTATTCGCGGCCGGGTTCCAACGACCTCGCCTACGCCGCCGTCGCGCTTGGGCCCCATACCGACAATCCGTACCGCGAGCCGCCACCGGGTATCCAGCTTTTGCACTGCCTCGCCAACGAGACCAGCGGTGGACTGTCGACGCTGACCGACAGCCTGGCGGCAGGCCAGGTTCTGGCCGACGACGACCCGGAGGCCTTCGAGTTGCTGGCCACGACACCGGTGCGCTTTCGCTTCGTGGACGCCGGCGAGGACCTCATCGAACGCCGCTGCATCATCCGGCGCGATGCAATGGGTGAGATGGTCGGTGTTTACTACAGCCCGCGCCTGGACGGCTTGCCCCTGATGGCCGAGGCCGGCGTGCGCGCCTTCCACAGGGCGCGCCAGCGGCTGGCCGCCCTGCTCTCCGACGCCCGTTTCGAGATCCGCTTTCCGTTGCGCCAGGGCGAGCTGCTGATGTTCGACAACAGCCGCTTGCTGCATGGCCGCACCGAGTTCGATGCCGCGGAAGGGCGCCGGCACCTGCAAGGTTGCTACATCGACCTGGACGAGCCTCGCAGCCGCTACCGCACACTGTCCCGGCGCCTGCACGCGGCCACCACCGGAGTGCAGAACTGATGAAAACCGTGACATTCCGGCAGATGAAACACGGCAGCCGGGCCGATTACGAACTGCTCAACCGGTACGAGCGCGAGTACATCGAGGCTCTGCCCGACCGGGTGCTCGCAATGCTGCGCACCCTGGGCGACAGTCTGGATGGCTACCGCGTCAGCCGGCTCGAACATTCGCTGCAAACCGCCACCCGTGCGGAGAATGACGGCGCCGACGAGGAACTGGTGTTCGCCGCGCTGCTACACGACATCGGCGACGTGCTGGCGCCCGAG